>NZ_CP016365.1 GCF_001888185.1 Phaeobacter porticola
TCAAGACAGAATCGTTAGCATTTCTACATCCGCATCGATGTCGTGACAGGCAGCTAGCAATCTCTCTTGCAGATTTGCGGTAACATAGTTGGCGTGGAACCGACTGGGCGCGCGTAGAATGAGACGGCCTCCCGCCCTGCTCTCACGCGTGAGAGCCTGTATCCAGGCAGTGTACGTCGCAGCGTCCTCTTGATGTAATACAGTCTTTGCAAGGCTCCATTCGCTGCCATCACTAATGTCCGGCGCAGCGGCTTGGGTGCCGGTCATCAGAGGGACCACATTTTTCTCGGGTGCGTTGTTGCTACCGCTCATCCTGTGATCAAAGTCAGGCCCGACAGCAGCCCAGCAACTGCGGGTGTCCGCAAGGATACGTTCCAGATCAAATCCATATTCCGTCACTCGGCCACGGGCACCTTGCCGTTTCACCAGCAGCCATCCTAGTGCGCGCAACTTTGCCATCTCACGCTTGACGGTGCGTTCATCGACAGACCACATCCGGGCGATTTCACGTTGGCCGACGGCCAGCTGGTCCCGTTGCCAATTGTAGCGGGCTGTCATCAATGTCATGAAGCGCAGGACCAGACGTTGGGGTCCCTTTTCAAGAGATAGCGCATAGGTCCCCATTGCTGTGAGGATATCATATTTTAATGCCGGAGCTTGACGCCCGACGGGTTTGCTGGCGAGCATGGCTGCCCTCTTGTCTCCATCCCTTTTTGGATGGCTGCCTCGGTCGTCTCATGTTTGCCATGAGATCCTGTTGGTTTTTCGTTGCGGATCCTGACGAGTCATCATCGTTGGTGTTTCGGCGATATTGACCCGGTTTCGATCCAAACTCAACGTTATTGGGTTTCTCTACCTGATTTGCGTCCGGATACCCGATTCTGTCAAGGGTGCTATTGCCAGAGACCAATCCTAATCCCATTTTTGAATCAAAAATTGGTATTCAAGGTATTGGGTGACAGTATGGATGTCCCCTATTTCGGAGAAAATGTCCCCCAATATGCAGTAGGTCCCAATATTGTGTCACCCCATATCAGCCTCTTGTACCCAGGTTTTTATCCATTTTTCGGCGCTCACTTCGAATCGCCGCGACCCTATAAACAAGGGCTTTGCCATGTTATCGCCGGGAGCGTCCCCGTGGGGACAGGACGCTTATTCTAATGATATTAGGTTTTGCGTTTTTTGCAAATTCCGCGTAAACGAGTTCCCAGGTAGGAAAAGCGTCCGCTGAATCAATAAGGACGCGCTACAGAGCATGAGGAGCGGAGATGTTCACCCATCAAGACCTAGCGAAAATGCAGGCACAATCCCTAAAGATGCAGAGTTGGATCCGGCAGCAGACCTTCTCTCCCAAGATGGAGAAGACGCTGCGGCGGTTCTCCAGTTGGGAAGTTGCGGAGTTGATCTTTAAGGTCAATCAATCCACGCTGCGTGGCCGTCTGGCTGCGGACCCCAGCTTGCCTCAGGGCCATGTCGAAGAAGATGGTCGCCAGCGTTGGTACTCTCTGGAAGAGATCAACGAGCTGCGCCGCCGGCTGAAGGTAAACCGCAAGTCGCTGATGCCAGAACGCCCGGCGGGCAAACGCGCGCTGCGGGTTGCTATCTCAAATTTCAAAGGCGGTGCCGGCAAATCCACTGTTGCGCTGCACTTTGCCCACGCCGCCGCGTTGGATGGCTATCGCGTGCTTTGCGTTGATTTCGATCCGCAAGCGACACTATCGCATTCCATGGGGCTGAGTGATGTTACCGAGGACTACACGGTCTGGGGCATCATGGCACGGGATCTGGTGCGCGAAACCGAACGGATGAACGCCAGCGCCCGTGGTGCGGAATCAGGGGCTGCCCTGCCCGAACGTCGGCTGCCCGAAGCCATCACGGGTATGGGGTTGCAGGATCTGCGCATCAGCGATTTTGTAAAGCAGACCAGCTGGCCCACCATCGACGTGATCCCCAGCTGTGCCAACGCGGCCTTTGTCGAATTTGCCTCGGCGCAGTATCGCCATCTTAATCCTGAGTGGTCGTTCTTTGCAGCGGTGTCGCGCTACCTGGATCAACTTCCATCTGACGATTACGATATGATGATCTTCGACTGTCCGCCCGCGATTGGCTATCAATCGATGAATGCGGTTTTCGCGGCTGACATGCTCTATATCCCGTCCGGTCCGGGCTATTGGGAATACGACAGCACCACGTCGTTCATCGGCCAGCTCTCCGAAGCGTTGGAGGATTTGTCGGCGTTTAATGGTGTTGTCCCCGCAGGGACGTTCAGTCTGCCAAAAGTGTTCCAAGAGGTGCGTTTTCTGCTGACACGTTATGAATCTGGCAATGATCTACACAGGGCCATGCGCGATGCTTTCGTGAATGTCTTTGGCGAACGTATGACTGAACATCCAATTGAGATGACCCGCGCGGTCGAGCAATCCGGGCGGTTCCTCAGTTCCATCTACGAAATTGATTACCGCGATATGACAAGGGAAACTTGGCGACGGGCGCGGGCGTCCTTTGATCAGGCCTATGTCGAGTTTAAGGCCAATGCCCTGACCGCATGGTCCCAACTGGAGGATGAGGCATGAGCAAGCGTCGTGTTTTTGACATCAACTTTCCATCTGATCCTGAACCGACAGCGGCAGCGGCCCCCTCCCCTGCTGCATCACAGCAGCCTGTGCATGCGCCAGAAACCAAATCCGCGATCCGATCGGGCGAACCGCGTCGTGGTCCGATGGCAACCGCGATCAGCGAGAATGCCGACGCACTGCGTACGCGGGCCGAGGTGGAGCAGAATATTCGTGCCGAGAATGATCGGTTGGCGCATGAGTTTGTACGTCTCAAGATGCTTGGCCTTGTGGTGGACCGAATTCCGCTGGATAAGATTTCGACCAGTAAACTGATACGAGACCGGGCTGTTAACCGGGACCCGGAATTGGGTGAGTTGACGGAGTCCATTCGTGACCTTGGCCTGTCAAACCCGATCCGTGTCGAAGAGGACGGCGACGGCTACCAACTGGTCCAGGGGTTTCGCCGCCTCTCGGCCTATCAGGCACTATATGACGAGACAGGTGACGACCAATATCGGTTGATCCCGGCGGGTCTAGTAGCCCGAGGTGAGACGCTTCAGGGCCTATACAGACGAATGGTCGATGAAAACCTTGTGCGCCGGGATATCTCCTTTGCCGAAATGGCGCAGCTGGCGCTGTCTTATGCGCAGGATCCAGAAACGGATACCGGCTCTGTCGAAGACTCTGTTGCGGTGCTTTATGCCTCTGCCGGGCGTCAAAAGCGCAGCTATATTCGCCATTTCGCGGAGCTACTGGAAATCATCGGTTCCGACCTCTGCTTTGCCGAGGCTATTCCACGCGCTTTGGGTTTGGATTTGAAGAAACATCTTACAGAGGCACCTCAGGCGCAGGAACAATTACGGGCCGCGCTGCGTGATCGCAGTTTCTCGAACGCCGAGGAAGAGCTTTCAGTGCTGCGTCAGGTGTTGAAGATGTCATCGGCAACCACAAGCGAGGCGAGCGTGAGTAGTCGCGCTGGAATGGCAAAAACGACGCTGCGTTGTGCTGTCCCTGCAGGGACAGTGCGTTGTCTTGCACGCGACGGTCGGATCGAAATGGCGATGGAACGTGATTTTTCTGCCGTCGATCAAAAGCGACTTGAAACTGCGATAGCGGCCTTTTTTGAGGCTTTGGATGGCGATTGAGGCCTAGCTTGGAACAACATGAACAAAAAAGGCCGTCCTGTTGGGGCGGCCTTTTTTCTGGCTATGGCATTTCGATTGTGACTAGATGTTAACCATGTTCTCATGGCAGCGATGAGGGACTACAATTTGAAATGTCCCTGCGGGGACATCTACTGCGACATGGTTTGCCGTCGGGTGATCCCGGTTGGCACATTGGGGGATGTGCTGTGTCGTCGTGCCTTGGCTGCCTATTGGACTGGTCTGAACTGCCTTGGCAATTTTGCTAAAAAACAACCCTCTAAAACTGTTCTTGAGTTTGCGTTAAACTGTATGAATGGGGCATTAATGCGCGATAATTAGGGCACAATCCTGCCATCGTTCGCCCCGACAACCAAACCCAAGACAACGCCGTCCGAGAGCGGCACAAAGGTTTGGAGTGATCAATATGACGTCTACCGACACCGCACAAAAGACAGCGACCCCGGCGGTGGATCTGCGGGTTCCAGGTCAGGTACGCGACAGCGACGATTGGTTGGTGTCAACGTGGAACGCGGGTCAGTCCAGCGACACCAAATGGTCTGCCGACAATGTTCAAATCAATGATCATGGTGCGGTGGAGCTTCATCTGACCTCGGACAATGGCGTGGGTGATCGCAGCTTTATCGGCGGCGAAATGCAGTCTGAAGCGGCCCATGAAACGGGCAGCTGGAGTTGGACGGCTCAAGCCCCGGAGATGCAGGACGGCACGGTCTTTGGCATGTTCCTCTTTCAGGAGGACTATCAGAATGATCGTTGGTTGGAGTTTGATTTTGAATTTGTAGGTGCCAATACCAGCCAGGTGCAGCTGAGTATCCACATGGAGACGGATGACGGCAGCCGTGTTCGATTGGCTGATGGCCCCGCGGGGACACTGGTGGTTGATCTCGGTTTTGATGCGGCGAAGGGGATGCATGTCTATGAAATCGAGCTGACCGGAACCAGCGCGATCTTTCGCGTTGATGGTCAGGTGCTGGCAGAATTAAGCGGTGCCGATATGCCAGGGGGGCTTTGGTATTCTGGTGCAGTGAAGAGTTTCGCCGATCTCTGGGCGGTGTCTGAGAAACAGGCAGGATGGGCGGGCTCACCGGATCCCGACGCGCCACCATTGGTCGCGGTGATTGAAGATGTGTCCCTGCCGGGACAGTCCGTTCCGCAGATACCTCATTTCGCAAGAGAGCTGACCGGTACGGATCAAGCCGAAGACCTGTTTGGTGGTGATGGCGCCGATCTGATCCATGGTGGAGCCGGGGCAGATCAGCTGGTTGGAAACTTGGGCGCGGATCACCTATACGGCAACAAAGGGCGGGATATCCTACGGGGTAAAGGTGGGGACGACTTTCTATTCGGCGGGCATGGCAAGGACAAGCTGACGGGTGGCGGTGGCGATGACCATCTAGATGGCGGCATTGGCCGTGACCAGCTTCGTGGCGGGGGCGGTGCGGATGTGTTCATTTTTAGCAGGGGCGGGCCTGCCGACCGGGTCAGCGATTTTAACCTGTCCCACGGGGACGCGCTAGATCTGACGGGATTTCAACTGCACGGTGCCGAGCAGCTCCGCTGGCTGGACGCAGAGCGAGGACGTGGGACACGTGATTTATTGCAGGTCGAAGGCGAGGATGGTTGGATCAATGTTGCGGTGATTGACGACAAGGCAGAGGCGCTAAGTCTGGATCTGCTGATCGCTCAGGATGCAATTCTTTTCTAGACATATGTGTACATTAGGTGTCATTGGCATGTACTGCGACCCAACTGTCCCACGGCAGACTGTCTCGCCGCAGTAGGGCGGGCAACTGACGGAGATCTTCTGCGAAATAGGCGCGCAAATTGGTTATGTCAGTGTCTGAGAGGGGCGGAACTACCTCGCGCATATTCTGGCTGTTGGCGCGCAATATTGCTGAGACTGGACCCGTGGTTTTTAGCCGTGCCAACGTATCCTCCAAACCTGCCTTGCGCAGATGATCGCCACCTGCGCGCAGCACCTTGCGCAGGGCAGGAAGACGGGCGCGATCACTTTCGTTGCGTCGCTCGTGCAGCACCGGTGAAGTGTGGTCGTCGTCAAGCCCGGCAAAGCGATAGACCTGCTGTGCGGCGCTTACGGGATCAGCGCTGATTTCCTCTGCCAGCATCACCAGAACACGATCTGGTCCTACGGCTGCAAGCCAACGCCCCAGATGACGGCTGTACAGTCCCTGCTCCAGATAGGCAGGATTGTCGGCAACCGCGTCGCAAAAGGGCAGGGGGGGAATGTGCCCCTTGATCACTTCGTGCAGGTGATTGGAATAGGCGCGGGCCACGGGGTCACGCAGCAGGCAGATAACTTTGATTGATGGATCAAAGGCGTTCAATCGTTCTGGGCAGCGGGGGTCATAAAAATAAGAAGGGGAGGCCTCAAACCTGACGGGCTTGTCGGCACCATGGGCAAAATGGCTGCGATACCACTGATAGCCGCGATCAAAATAGGCGCTGAAGAAATCCAGTTCTTTGGGATCTGAAACAGCTGCATCCGGGTGCGCCCCAAGGGCTGTGTGTATAAAGGTGGAGGCGCATTTCTGCGCACCGATACCTACCAGTGTGGGACCAACCTGCGTATGTGGGTTTAGCGGCAGGGTTGAGGGCGTGTCGGACATGATCTGACCTTTCATTACGGTACAAAGCAGGCTGCACCTCATGCGAGACTCATATCAGTTTGCCCCTGTCACGCCACGGGAAATGCCAGAACGGTGATCTGTTGATCGGCGGCTGTAGGGATCTGGTCTCACCCCGGTGGCCCATGCTAGATCTGGTTCAAATAGAGCGGGCGAGACGATGCAGGAACCGGTGGGGCAGGGGCCGTTGATTTCGATCATCATGGCCAATCATCAGGGTGCGGCCTATCTGAAGGCAGCGCTGCATTCGGTGCTGGCGCAAACCTATGCCAACTGGGAATTGATTTTTGCGGATGACGCGTCTCGGGATGGATCGCAGGACATCATGCGGGAGGCAGCCAAACGTGACAATCGTGTGCGTGTGCTGTTGCATGATAGGCTAAGTGGCCCGGCGGCGGCGCGCAATAGGGCGCTGGCTTCCGCGCAAGGTGATTGGTTGGCGATATGCGATTCCGATGATGTGATGCACCCGGACCGACTGCGGCGGTTGGTGGCCGCAGCGGAGAAGCTGGGGGCGGATGCAGTTGCTGATGACATGATACATTTCGCGACGGAGCCGCTGGCTACGCCGCGTAGTGTCCTTGGTACGGATATGCCGGATCAGCCGCGCAAAATCGGCCCCGTTGACATGCTGCGCGTGCCGGAACCTGGGGAGCGTAGCGGGCAGCTTGGATATTTAAAGCCGTTGATCAGTCGATCCGCGCTGGGGGCGTTACGATACGACGAAGGGTTGCAGATCGGGGAGGATCAGGACCTCTATCTGCGGTTCCTAATGCAAGGCGCGCAGATGTGGGTGTTGCCAGAGGCGCTGTACCTCTACCGTCGCCACCCGGCGTCACTGTCCTATCGTTCAAGCCACGCACAAGTGGCAGCGGCAGTGGCCGCGATGGAGGCGTTGCGTGATCGGCTGATGGGTGAACAAGATGTTGAAATTGAAAAGATATTGCTAAAAAGGCATAGAGTTTTACAAGGGCGGCTACGGTTCGAAACTTTGGTAGAACACCTGAAAAAACGTCGCTTTGCCGTGGCTGTTCTGCAGTTGTTGCGGCGTCCCTCACTGATCCTGCGATTGGCCCAGATCATCACAGTCAGGGCGCGTGCCAAGGCGGCTGGGGACGGCGCGCGCAAGGCCAGTAAGCAGGCGGTGGAGGTGGTGCATCTTGTTGGCCCCAACGGCGTCATGCCCAAGTGTGTTAGCGGTCGTTGCATGGAGGTTCCGGATCCAGTCGCAGACGTTGGATACAGTGATCTCTGGGCAGAACTGTGTCAGCTGGCATCTCGCACCACGCTGACACTTACCTATGGCGATGCGGCTGGGCTGTCAGCGGCCTGGCGGGTTCCCGCCGCGGTGCATATACTTGCGCGCTGCAATGTGGCGTCAGAGCTGCCACCTCCGCCACAGGTGATTGGTGATGACTAGCGCCAAGCGGCCAATGATCTCGGTCATTATGGCAAATCGAAACGCGGCCGCGCATCTGCCCTTGGCGATCCGCGCCATATTGGCGCAGAGTCTGACGGATCTGGAGCTGATCATCATTGACGACGCGTCACAGGACAACAGCTGGGACGTGATTGCAGCGGCTGCGACGGCTGATCCGCGTGTTCTGGCGCAGCGGCGGGAGACACCCGGTGGCCCGGCAGTTGCCCGCAACCAAGCACTGGCAATGGCGCGGGGAGAGTGGTTGGCGATTTGCGACAGCGATGACAGCCAACACCCCCATCGACTGGAGGCGATGTTGGCTGCGGCCGAGGATTTGGGCGCTGATCTGGTTGCAGATGACCTGATCCTGTTTTCGGATCAGCCTATGGCGCGGGCTGAGACGATATTGGGTTCGCACGCCCCGCAGGCACCGCGTCTTCTGACCCTGCGCGATGTCATGTTGAGCGGTGTGGATCCGAAAGGGATCACGCATATCGGATATTTGAAGCCATTGATCCGGAATAGATTTCTGGGAGATCACCGTTATGATACCTCGTTACGAATTGGCGAGGATCACGACCTTTATCTGAGGCTTGTACTGGCTGGCGCGCAGATGTGGGTGCTGCCAATGGCGGCCTATCTTTATCGACGGCATCCGGCGTCGATATCATACCGCAATGTGCCGAGAGACCTTACGGCGCAGATTCAGGCGCTAGACGCGCTGGCTGCGCGGGTCAACAACGATGATATGCCGTCGTTAGCGGCCGTTCGGCGGCAGGCATTACGACGTCGGCACGCGCAGTTGAAATTTGCCAAGGATGTGCGAGAGGACCGCCTCATGGCTGCGCTGATACGAGGGCTGCGGCGGCCGGATTTTCTACCTTGGCTGGTATCGGTCCTGTGCAATCGCTTGGAGCAGAGAATGCAGGCTGCGATGTCTCGCCTTTGGCGCAGGCCAGAACACTGGCAGTTAAATGCAGATGACGCGGATAGGGCAGATGATATCACAATTCCTGTTGGTGCAGCTGGCGAAGTCGACCTCAGCGCCAAGGCAGCGCCACGCTGGGCGCGGCTTTGTGCTGAGGTGTCTCGCAGGGAAATCCATTTGCAGGTATCGGGTTCTCTCGGGACCTCAGCCGTTTGGATGTTACCCGGCGCTAGCGTTACGATATCGGGTGAAGCCGCTGTTGCCACGGAGACGGGCGTGCGCAGCACGAATTCACCAGAGTCTGGATTGGTGGATAGGAAGGGGGTAGCCGTAAGTGAACCCTTGGATCCGAGATCTGGCATCGGGTCATGGGCCACGACGGGGGAACGAGATGACACTGACGGTTGACCCGGACACGCCTCCACCGCGCACCCGGCACTCTGTGCTGCGACGGCGGATGTCCGGTGGCTGGTGGTTGACGCGCGGCCATCTGCATATGGCCTATCTGATTTTGGCGGCGATGTCGGGCACCGGGGTGGTCTATCGGCTGGGGTTTCAGTCCCCGGGCTGGATGGCGCTCTATGCGTTGACGATCCTGTGGTATCTGCGCGACTGGCGGCAGAGTGCTGCGATCCTGTGGCAAGCCTGGCCGGTGCTGATGCCCTGCGTTATTGCTATGGCCTCCACCCTGTGGAGCGTTAACCCGCCAGTCACCGCCTACCGCAGTTTTCAGCTGACGATGACGACGTTGATCGCGGTGCGCATCGCCTCTGCCATTCCAGCCCATCATACGATGATTGTGGTCAGCCTGACCTCCGCCGTAGGGGTGGCCCTGTCCTATCTGAATTCCATCGTGACGTTTCTGTCGCCAGCGTTTCATCCCAATGGGGCGTTGAAGGGCATTTATATGCACAAAAATTCCCTCGCCAAGGCGACAGTGAATGCGGCGCATGGGCTGGTAACGCTGGGGTTCTACTGGCGGCTGTCGATATTGGGCATGCTTGCGGCGGCGCTGATGATCCCGGTGCTGGGCATGGCACAATCAGCGGGGGCCTATGTGACCTTTGCTATCCTCGCGATCTATGTGCCGGTGCTGTGGATCCGCCGCTGGGGCGGGACAGCGCGGCGGGTTGCGCTGCTGTTTTCGCTGATGGTGCTGTTTCTGGTGCCGCTCGCGATTTATATCTCAGGCATTGACGCGCTGGGGCTGCTGCTGGAGCGTTTGGGCAAGGACAGCACGTTGACCGGGCGCACGGTGATCTGGGCCTTTGGGCTGGAAGAAATCGCCAACGCGCCGATTGGGGGCGTTGGGTTTGGGGCCTTCTGGTCGGTGCCGTCTTATGCGCGGCTGTATATTGAGGCCTATGTTGACGAAGGGCTTTATTGGTTCCACAACAGCTATATCGAGCTGATGGTCGGCAATGGCTTACTGGGGGCGGTAACCTTCTTTGGCCTGCTGATCGCCGTCGTGATCCGTTGTTTCCGCTGGTACTTGCAGGACGGTAGCGTGACCTCCGGGTATTACCTGTTCTACGTATTGATCAATCTGGTCGCGGCGCTGTCTGACAATGTGATTTATAACGAACATTCCATCCGCCACATGCTGATCGCCATGGCCTGGATTTATGCCGGGCGGGCATTGGGACGCTGGCGAGATGTGCCGCCTCGGATCTGATCAGGCCCGTATCTTAATATAAAACGCGTTAAACGACGGGCTCAGAGCCAAGCGGCAGACCCATCGCGGCCTCAAGTTCTGGATCAAGTTGAGCAGTGATCCAGGCGCGGTCGTCCGGTGTGATCAGGCGGCCTGGCGTTTTCGGTTTCACATCGCGATTGGACCATGACCAGCCATAATGCCCCTGCGGGACCTCCAGCCGCGTGTTACGGGGCACCGGGCTTTCGGCAGCGACGCGGGCGATGATCTCTTCCGGGTTTTGGCTGATGGCCGCGTGGGTGGTGTAGAGCACGCGCGCGCCGCGCTGTGGCAGGGACAGTAGTGCCTCGGCCTTGGCCTGCCGCAAGGCCAGCAGATTGGCAAAAGGCGCGCCGGTGATCGGGTGCAGATCCTGATTGAGCGGCTGGCCTTTGCAGGGGCTTGTCTTTGGCAGATCGAACCATGCAGGCACGTCTATTTCGCTGCGCCATTCGGCGCGGATGAACGCGGAGAAGGAGAGATCGCGAAGCTCAGGCACGCTGTGCCAGGGCTTGCCGTACATGCTTTCGAGCCACTGGAACGGATCACGGAAGACCACCACATAGAGCACATCAGCAGGCAGCGCGATGAGGTTGGGGAACGCGTGTTTCCACATGTCATAGCGCGGGCGCGCTGCCGCGAAATTTTGCTGGATCAGCTGGTCAAGGAAATTGGTGCCGGAACAGCGCTCACCCAGAACCTGATAGTTCAGCACCGGCTGGCTGAAGCAGCGGCGGCGGGCAATTCTGACTTTGCGTGTGAGCGAGGACAATCGCATTAGGTGGTTTTAGCCATGGTAATAGCGATCGCGCGAACGTCGCGTTGCGCCATAAAGCGGCTTTGCCGTGGTCTTGACCTTGGTCAGCACGATACCATCCGGGCTACGCCCGCCCTGTTCCAATTGACGCAGGGCATCAACAAAGACGGACTGTCTAGTGGTGTTCCACTGCGCCAACAGGATCAGTAGATCGGCATGGTGACCGATGATCCGTGCATCCGGCACGACCGAAACCGGCGGTGTGTCAAAGATGATGATGTCCCAATGGGTGCGCGCCAGCGCCAGTAGTTCTGTCAGACCGCCTTGGCTAAGCAGATCAGCGGCGCTGCCCGAAACCGTGCCCGCAGGTAGAATATCAGCCTGTCCAAGTGCGCCGGGTAACACCGCATCGGCCAGCGAGGACTGGCCTATCAACACATCAAACAGTCCCGGTTTGCTGTTGCCATCGGCGAGTGGGTTGGACAGGTAGTGGCGGCGCAAATCGCCATCAACCAACAGCACGGACTTGCCGATCTGCGCCATATTATGCGCCATTGCAGCCGAGAGTGTTGATTTGCCATCGCCGCTTTCGGCGGAGGTGAAGACTACAACCTGTGGTGGGGCGTCTCCCTGTGCCATCAGGAGTGAGGTGCGAAGATTGCGAATGGCCTCGCCATCGCGGGTCTGAGGTCCAAGCGCGCTGGCCTGTTCCGGTTTTATTTTTTGCGAAAACTGGTCGAGCACCGCAATCACAGGCACCGTGGTCAGCCCAGCGATTTGCGCGGCCGAGTGCAGGCGTGCGCGAGAAAGTTGTAGAACAACCACCAGAACGGTGCCAAGAAACCCACCGAGAAACACTGATATGACAAGGATTTGCCCTTTGTTGGGCAGGGCCGGGCGGTCGGGCGGAAAGGCGCGGGAAATCACGCGGCTGTCGGCGCGTTGTAGGCCAACCTGCATAGAGGTTTCGCGTAACCGGTTCTGGAAGTTCTCAAACAGCAGGCGGCTGGCCTCAGCGTCGCGCTCGGCCTGGACGACCTCTGTCAGGGCGTCGCTTTGGGTGGCGATGGTGATTTCCAGATCCGCCATGGACCGGCGGATGGCTTGTTCCTTTGCCTCTGACTCGCGCAGATCCCGGGCGGCTTGTGCGAGCACTGCGCGCCAACCGGCTTGCGGATCTTCGGCACGCGATAGCAGCGGGCCATAGCCGTAGCGCCGCGCGGCCGCGCGTTGATCTTCTTCGGTCTGCAAGGCGCTGAGGCTGGCTTGTTTGGTTTTTTGCAACGCGACATCTTCGGCGCGTTCTGCCAACGCGCTACGCAGCGAAATCAGCCGGTTTTCCAGACCAATCAGCTGCGCCGAATTGGTGACATCGGCCTGGGCGCGGATTTCGGCAACCCGGCGTTCGTTGGTCTCTAGTTGACTGCGCAGCTCGGTGACCCGTTCGGCGAGCCACCCGGTGGCCTGTTCGGTCACGTTCAGTTTCACGGCCACCTGATTTTCGATGTACGTATCGGCAAAGGCATTGGCAATATCCGCCGCCTTAAAGGGGTTTTCGCTCAGCACCCAGATCGAGAAAATATAGGTATCGGGGATGTTCACCACATTGGTGTTGGCGAGCAATGTCTGGATCACCTTTTCCCGCAGGAAAGCAGGATCAGGCGTCGCATTTAGGTCATAGATCTCCATTCCCAGAATACGTTTGATGGTGTTTTTCAAGCTTTGAACCGGGCTAAAGCCCGGATCGCGCAGCATTCTGTTGAATTCGGCGTCAGAAATCAGGTTGAGCCGGTCAACCACCTGCCCCCCCAGCTCCCGACCGCCAAGGATATGGACCTCGGTACGGATCACCTCATCCGTGGCGGACAGGCTGCTGACCACGCTTTCGATATCCACCACCTTTTCGTCGCGGGTGTCGAGCACCAGTTGCACTTCTGCGCCATAGAGCGGGGTAGAGGCGATATAGCCGCGCCATATGCCAAGGATGAGACCCATCAGAATGCAGGCACAGATTAACCAACGGCCGCGCCAGATGATTGCAAAAATGGCCCCGAGATCGAGCACCTCCTGGCCGTCATCTGCGGCAAAGGACGTCTTAGGCGTGGACACGTTGGTTGACCCCATCGTTGTTGGTTTGCCCACGGCCGGCCCCAGCGCTGCGCGATGCCGCAAAGGGTGGCAAGTAGGTGGCAGTTCCAAGTTCATCAAACCGCGCGCAAAAATCAATCTGTCGCAGCATAATCAGATCCGCTAGACAGGTCCATAACACGGAATGGAACAAAGACCATGGTCACGAGCGGGCAGAAAGGCAAACCCGGTGCTGGGAGCAGCGCTGCTGTGATCTTAGATGTGACCGACGTCCATGCGGCCGGTGAAATAGGCGCGGAGCGCATTCTGGTTGTGATCCCGACTTTGAACGAGGCGATTGCGATCCTGCCCTGCCTCAAGAGCCTGCAGCGGGATCCGGTGTTGCGCGACCCTGGCCGCTGTACTGTTGTGGTGGTCGATGGGGGCAGTGAGGATGATACGGTCGCAATTGTGCAATCCTATGCAGAGACTGCGCCCTGTGCCATCCACGTGCTGCACAATCCTGACCGCATTCAGTCCGCAGGCATCAATCTTGCTGTTGCGGAATTTGGCACCGGGTTTGATTTGCTGCTGCGCTGTGATGCTCATGCGATTTATCCAAACGATTACGCAACGGCATTGCGGACTGCGTTACGTGCGGACGACGACCGTGCGTCAGTGGTGGTGGCGATGGATTCAGAAGGGCGCACAGATTTTGGCAAGGCCGCTGCCTGGGTGGTTGACACCCCGCTTGGATCTGGTGGCGCGGCGCACCGAGGTGGCACGCGCTCTGGCTATGTTGATCATGGTCACCATGCGATGATGGATTTGCAATGGTTTCGCAAAGTGGGCGGCTATGATCCATCGTTCAGCCACAACGAGGATGCTGAATTGGACTGGCGGCTGAGTCAGGCCGGTGCCCGGATTTGGTTGGCAGGGGAGGTGCGGCTTGGCTATGTTATGCGGGACACCGCAGCTGCGCTATGGCGGCAGTATCTGAACTATGGTGCCGGTCGGGCAGCAACCCTGCAAAAACACCAGATGCGCCCACGGCTGCGTCAGATGGTGCCGGTGGTGAATTTGATCCTATGTGCCTTGGCGTTGCTGCTTGCGCCTGTCTGGCCGTGGGTATTGCTGTGGCCTGGCGTCTATCTCGGTGCCATATTGGCCGTCACGGCGCTGGCCTGCTTGCAGCTGGGCGCGGTCGGGCTTTGGTCCGGAGTGGCGTTGGTGGTGATGCATATGGGCTGGGCCACCGGGGTGCTGCGGTCGGCTGTGCGATATGGTTTGCGCAACGGTCAGAACCCAAGCGGCGCGACACAGCGGGACGGAGGCTGAACAGATGGCACAACGGATTTCTATTCTTCTGTGTACGTTCAAGCGACGCAGCGTAGGGCGGACGCTAAAGAGCCTAGCGCATCTACGTGCGCCAACGGGCTATGTGATCGACATTATTGTTGCGGATAATGATGCCACGCCGTCGGCCGAACATCGGGTGCGCAGCTGTGTCGCCTCATGGCCGGTCAGCTATATCCACGCACCAGCGTTCAACATTTCGGTGGCGCGCAATGCCTGTCTGAAAATTGCGCGTGCGCGGCGCTCTGACTGGGTGGCTTTTGTTGATGACGATGAAGTGGTGCCCGTTGATTGGATTGAACGGTTGATCAGCTGCGCGGTCAGCACCAGCGCGGATGTCGTGTCGGGGCCAGCACGCGCACGTTACCCCGAAGGAACGCCGCGCTGGATGGTCGAACAGGATTGGCACAGCAATTGGCCCGAGCTGCGGGGCATTGGTCAGGGCGTTGCAGGGCAACCACAGACTGCACATAGCTGCAATGCGCTGATGCGGTTGGCAGGGACGCGGTGGGAGAGCAACGACTTTGAGCTGGATCGCGGTGTCAGTGGTGGCGAGGATACGGCTTACTTCTTCGCCCTGTCGCGCATGGGTGCGCAGTTTTCCATTTGCAAAGAGGCTCAAGTTTTTGAAGAGGTCGCACCCGAGCGCCTGAAGCTACGCTGGTTGGGCAGGCGCCGGTTCCGTATGGGGCAGAGTTATGCAGCCAGTGCGCCTGGGTTTCTGGCGCGTGTGCGGCTGGCGGTGATGGCGCTGGCCAAGGTGGTTTACTGTGCGGTGGTGACCCTATCCGTACTGCCATTTGAGGCGCGTCGCAATTTCTGGTTGCTGCGTGGGGTGCTGCATCTGGGGGTTCTGGCGGGGTGTTTTGCGCTGCCGCAACCACAGATCTACGGTGCCGCTGTAGATGACGGTTACCCGCCACAGCGGGCTAACGGATAAGTCATGGCGCGGTTGGTCTGCTTTGCCTCTGACCTGACGGATGTGGCGCAGCTGCGTCGGTTGGCGTCTTTTCAGGCGCAGGGCCATGAGGTGATCTCGGTTGCGTCGCGCAAGGGGGCCATGCCGCCGATCAGTTGGCAGAACATTGATCTGGGGGAAATCGGCCAACATGGGCTGTTGCAGCGGGGTCGCCTGGCGCTGATGTCGGCTCTGCGGGAACCGATATTGGTACCGCTTGTGCAGCAAGCAGATCTGCTGGTCGCGCGCAATCTCGATATGCTTGCTCTGGCGTCAGCCCTGCGGCTGCGTAGCAAGAGCCAGGCCGCGCTGGCCTATGAGGTGCTCGACATCCATTCGCTGTTTGAGGGCGCGGGCGCCAAGGCCAAGCTGGCTCGTTGGGGTGAACGCCGCCTGATGGCGGGGGCGGCGGTGCTATGGGTGTCGTCGCCGGGATTTCATTCCGGGTATTTCGTGCCAGTGCAGGGGGTTACCGGTCCCTGGCATCTGGTGGAGAACAAGATGGTTGTGCCCGCCGACATGTCACGGCCGATATCAGCCAGTCTGAGCGGTTCACAGTCCAAGGTGCTGCGGGTGGGTTGGATCGGTGCCATCCGCTGCCGGCCTAGTTTTGAGCTGTTGCTGAAGGTTGCCGCGTGTATGGGTCCGGCCGTCGAGTTGCATATTCACGGCACGATTCATAACCATGTCCTGCCGGATTTTCACACCCGGATCGCGACGATGAACAACGTGATCTTTCACGGAAGCTACCGCTATCCCGATGGGTTGGCAGCGTGTTACGCGACTTGCGACGTGGTTTGGGCACAGGATCTCTGGCAGTCGGGGGGCAACTCGGATCTGTTGCTGCCCAATCGGATCTACGAGGCAGGCTGGCATGGCTGCCCAGTTGTCGCTGTGGCAAATACCCAGACAGGCCGCAAGATCGAAGAGATGGGGCAGGGCTGGACCGTCGCGGAAGCTACATCCGCGGCCCTTGTTCAATTGTTGCAGACATTAACAGCCGAGCAGATCGCGGTGTGCAGAGCGCAGATCGCGGCGCTGCCTGAGGCGACGTTCCGTCAAAGCTCTGACGATGTGGCGGCCTTGCTACTGTCAGCGGGGATCGACCCAGTCACCCCCGCCGAGACAACCCCGTCACAAAGTGGTGCATAGAGTGACATGAACCGTTCCGCGCCACGTCGCAGGGATAGATTATCGAGCACGTAGTCACGGGGACGGTAATCGGGCAGCGCCGCCCAGAACTGGTCGAGCTGTTCTTCGATGTTGGCCAATTTGAAACGCAATCCACAGCGCTCGTCGAAATATGGCACAGCGCTGGGGGCAACATCCCCAGTTGCCAAAGCGCGCTGTGACGGATCAACCAGCTCTCCCTCGTCCCAGGCCAGCACTGGGAGATTGGCAGACATGGCCTCTTGATAAGCGAGGCCCTGCGTTTCATGTTCGGTGCAAAAAAGTACCGCACGACTGCGGCTGACCAAATCGCGATATTGCGCAGGCGTATGGCTGCCGTAATTCAGTTCCTGCCAGCTCAGGCCGCGGGCGGTCAGCATATTGCGCAGGGGCTGGATCAAATCCGTCTCACGTTCCGCTTTGCGATGCCAACGCACCTTATTATAAAGCAGCAGGTCGATGGTCTTGGGGTGTCTAGACATATCAGGCCAGGCGTCGGTGTCGATGCCGACAAACATAGGCGAGAACTGAGCGCGGGTCTCTATAGGGTTGAGCTGGATTGGCCAGGCCGATGGGTAGGTCAGGACCTGTAGGTTCAGCTTGCTCCGCAAACGTGTGAGATCCTTTGGATCGGGCACCCGACCGGGACCGTAAATTGCAGGATTTCGCAGCTCAAAGCGTGCCAGCGGCGGTAGATATCCGCTTAGCCCGATGGGGTGATCCGGATTTCTGCGCGCAAAAGCAAAGTCATTTATCAGCACTTCATGGCCAATCGTCTCTAGGCTTTTGGCGAGATTTGTAAATGCGGTGTAAAACCCGGTACGGGGCTGCGCCCCTTTTATCAGCCGGTAGCCATAACGGATCCGTTCGCGCAGTTGTGAGAGGGATTGCCCGCCCGGGAAATCATAGGCCTTGAGGTCGTAGCCATCAAAGAACAAAGGGATTTTCACGAATTCAAGGCTCCCGATGTCCGATCCGGTTTTGGTCGCAGCGACGTTATCATCTGCCCGTCAGCCCGTCGATGGATATCGGCGCGAACCTCTACCGGACGTCACCGCGAGAGCCAGCCTGCGATCAAAATTTCATTAAAAGACTGCCTAGTTTTTTGGTCGGTTCTCTTCGCAGTTAGGGGGTTTGTTAATCGCTGGTGGTCAGGGTTTCCGTTGTATTCTCGAAGGTGGAGTAAGTCGAATGTTGTTACGAAAAGTTATTACCACTGCCGCACTTGCTGCAGTGTTGCCAACCCTGGGTTTGGCAGAACAAGGAGTGACTGAGACAGATGTCACCTTCGCTCAAGTTGCCGCACTTGATGGTCCAGCGGCCGCGCTGGGGCAGGGCATGCAACTTGGACTGCAAGCCGCCTTTGCCGAAGCTAACGCAGCAGGTGGAGTTCATGGCCGCACACTTATCCTTGACAGCATGGATGACAGTTATGAGCCTGACCGTTCGGTTACGCTGGTCAAAAAGGTGATCGCCGATAATCAACATATTGGTTTGATCGGTGCTGTTGGCACGCCGACCGCGTCGGCGACGCAGCCGATTGCGACCGAGGCAGGCTTGCCATTTATCGGGCCCTTCACCGGGGCGGGTTTCCTGCGCGACGCCAGCCATGGCAATATCCTGAATGTCCGCGCGACCTATGCTGCGGAAACAGAGGCCTGGATTGCCCATCTTGTGGATGAGCAAAATATGAAATCCATTGCACTGCTATATCAGGATGACGGGTTCGGCCGTGTTGGCCTGTCGGGGGTCACCGCGGCGCTGGAGAAGCGTGGTATGACATTGGTCGCCGAAGGCACCTATACACGCAACACCACAGCGGTGAAAAAGGCACTGCTGACGATCCGTAAGGCCAAACCCGACGCGGTTGTGATGGTTGGCGCATACAAGCCGGTGGCCGAGTTCATCAAACTGTCGCGCAAGCTGAAATTCAACCCGACCTTCGTCAATATCTCCTTTGTGGGCTCTGATGCGCTTGCCAAGGAACTAGGCGATGCAGGGGAAGGTGTGATCATTAGCCAGGTTGTGCCATTCCCGTGGGATCAGTCAATTCCTGTGGTCGCGCAATATCAAGCAGCGTTGAAGACTGTGAACGCCGACGCTGCCCCCGGTTTCGTGACCCTTGAGGGGTATCTGACCGGGCGGCTTGCAATCCGCGCGCTGGAAGACGCCGGTGCCGATTTGACTCGCGAGAGCTATCTCGCGGCGATGGTCGGATTGCGTGATGTTGATTTTGGCGGCGTGTCGATGACGTTTGGTCCGGACGACAACCAGGGCATGGATGATGTGTTCCTGACTCATATTACCAAGGATGGCGGGTTTGAACCGGTCGTTAGCGGCGGCGAATCCTAAGGTTCGCCCTGGGTTGAGGCGCGGTTGGTGCCTCGACCTTCCTGTGTCTGTCCGGTCACCGGGCAGAGTCTGGTAGTTTAAATGACTTATAGGAATAACCATGAAGACGCAGACACGTAGACGCGCGACGCGACGGTGGAATCCCCTGTCCAGTATTCGTGCCAAGATGTTTCTTATCTTGCTGGCCATGGCAGGGACGTCGGCGGCCATCGGGTTCGCTGTGATACTTGCGTTCGAGCGCGTGTCTGCGGAGATGCACACGCTGTCCGAGAAAAAACTACCGGAGTTGGAACTGAGTGGCCAGATGACCGCTGCCGCAAGCCGTACCAAGGATGCGATGGTTGCTGTGATGCTTGCTGATACGCCCGGTGCATTGGATTTTGCCGAAAGCGATGTGGCTACCGCAGTTGCGGCACTGGATGGGGCTGTCAGTAGGCTGCCAGAAACCCTGCGCGATGAATTCAAACCAGATGTGATTATGGTGCAAGAGGCACTGGACGCCTCTATCCGGGCGCGGACCATTGCCTTTAAGAATGCATCAGAGGTGATCGCGCGAACCACGCAGCTGCAAGAGCTGAGCAGCGCATTGCAGGCTACCCTGGCGGAAATGGCTGACGAGGCCTATTTGAATTTGACCACGGGTGGGGAGCAGACGATGTCAGCGGTTGACGCCACGCTGGTTGATCTGGTCGAAGTGAAATTCGCAACCTTGCAGGCGTTGTTGCAGGCGCGTGCTGAAATCAATCTGATTTCTGGTATCGCGTTGGCGATTGGCGAGACGGATGATCGTGCAATGCAGTCTATTCTGACCGATCTTGCCAAGGCATCGGATGGTCGCTTGGCTGAGGTGATCAATACGCTCGAGGTCGAAGCGCCGGGTGTCGTTCCTATCTTTGCCATTCGCGATGCTGCAGCAACCCTGCAAAATGCGGTCTCACGTGGACGACTCCAGTCCAACGCCATGCGTCAAGATGTGCTGAGCGCCCGCCTGTCTAGTGATACTGAACTGGCAACGGCTGTTGATGACATGGTGTTTGAGGTCACACTGGCTGCCGAAGATGCAAGCACCGACAGCAAGAACGCAATTCAGGGGCTGCTGACCAATGAAGTCGGGTTTCTCAACACGCTCTTGGAGATCAACACCTGGATTAGCAATTTCCAAGTGGCAGCGTTGGATGTGGTAACCGCACAGGGCGTTCTGCAAACTCGTGCCGCTGCCGAAGCGATGGAACGCGCTGCCGCAGCTCTTGCCGACTACAAAACATTTGATAACGGCAGACTGGCTGCCCAGCTGGAAAACATCATCTCGCTGGCGCAACCGGATCAGGGCTTGGCGATTTTTCGGATTGCCTCGCTCACTGCGGATGCTGACGCAACAAAGGAAGCGAACGCCACCGCCAATGCTGTGCTACAGATTGCCAGCCGCGCATCACTGCTAGGCTCGGGCAGCCGAGGCGAGATTGCGTATATGGCCAGCGACATTGCAGCCGCGGTTGATGCCGCCCATACCAATATAGAGCGATTGCTGATGGTGGCCGGCGCGCTATTGGTGGCGGCATTGTTGCTGACACATTGGTTGGTTCAACGGCCATTGAATGCCATCAGTCGCACCACCGAAAGGTTGGCAGATGGGGATCTGAGCCCAATCAAGGGGTTTAAACGCACAAGCGATGAAATTCATAGAATTGCCCAAGCCCTGACCGTTTTCCGGGACGGGTTGGTTGAGAAAGAGACGTTGTCCAAAGCCGCCGAGGAAGAGCGCGCCGCGCATCAGGCCGAGCAAACGGCGGCTGTCACGGCAATTGGCAACGGGTTGGCGCGACTTGCACAGGGGGATCTTTCGGCGCGCATCAACGAAGAATTGACTGAAGGCTACGCGCAGCTGCAGGCCGATTTTAACCTGACGGTTGAGACGCTGAACAGCACGGTGGGTGACATGGTTGATGTGGCGTCCTCTATCCGCAATGGCGCCGATGAGATCAGCCAAGCCTCTGATGATCTTTCCCGCCGCACGGAAAGCCAGGCTGCGACGCTGGAAGAGACTGCCGCCGCGTTGGACGAGCTGACAGCCAGCGTTAAATCCGCCGCTGAGGGGGCTCGATCTGTGGAAACCACAACACAGGACGCCAAGACTGAGGCAGTCAAGAATAGCAGTGTTGTTAGCAGCGCGGTATCGGCAATGACCGAGATCGAGGAAAGCTCCAAGCATATTGCGCAGATCATCGGGGTCATTGACGACATTGCGTTCCAGACCAATCTGCTGGCGTTGAACGCAGGGGTCGAGGCTGCCCGTGCCGGTGATGCCGGTCGTGGATTTGCGGTTGTTGCATCAGAGGTACGCGGGTTGTCGCAACGCACATCTGAGGCGGCGATGGAGATCAAAACGCTCATCAGCGAAAGCTCCAAGAAGGTCGACGATGGTGTTGAATTGGTTGGCAAGGCCGGTGCCGCGCTTGGCGCCATTGTGGAGCAGGTCGGCCAGATATCGCAGCAGGTTTCTGGCATCGCTGACGGAGCTGCATCGCAATCGACAGGCCTGCATGAGATCAACATCGGCATGTCGCAGTTGGATCAGGTGACTCAGCAAAATGCCGCGATGGTTGAGGAATCCACGGCCGCCAGTCACATGCTGCGGGGCGATGCGGCCAAACTGGCCGAACTGGTGTCCAATTTTACCGTGGCGACGATGGGCTCTGCGCCACCAGTGGAGACAGCAGATGCGCAGGATGCCGACATGGATGACTGGGAGATGTCGGCCTAGCCATCAATCTGCAGATACACCTTGATACTTCTATGATCGTATCGGCTAGCGCCGATGCGGTCATCCGCGTTTTGGCGGGTCAAAATACATGCTTAATCAGATGATTACGTAAGAGAGCACGGCATAGCCCAATACTCCGCCGATCATTGTCCAGATAACATCGTTCGTCAGGAGGGCGATACCTAAGGCAATGACAGCGGCGCCCCAGGTCAGAGGTGGTTGATTGGCCAGGGATGCCGCCACGAGCGAGATAACGATCAAACCCGGCAGCTCAGTTAGGAGCGACGCAAAACGTGACTGCTGCAACCGATCGCCGGCCACCAGCCCAAGCAGCCGGATACCAAAGGCAGCGACAGCAAGCGCGAGGATCATGCCCCATTGTTCATATGTCATTATGCTGGGACCTTGCTACTGGGACGGAAGAGGACCACGGCGACGCCAAGCAGGGCGCCGAGTACGATGGCATAGGCGGTCGGCAATCCGACGCTCGCCAATCCAAAACTGGTGGCAAAGCTGGCCAACCACGGTGCCAGATCTCCGGTTCCTTTCCACAACCCGCGCGCCATGGCGATGAATGCGGCGGTAAAGGCAAAGCTGAGACCGAATTTCTCCAGGTCGCCAACTGCCGATCCGACCAATGCCCCAAGAGCCGTTGAAGCGGTCCAGACGGTGATCATCACGCATCCGGATCCAATCAGGAAACCAGCGCCAATTTTCGGGTCCTTGGCGCGCCGCGACATGGTCAATGCCCAGTTTTCATCACCGGTCAGGTGAATCGCGAGCAGCTTTGTCGCTAGTGGCTGACCGCGCAGAAGCGGTGTCAGAGAGGCGACGATGCCAATGTAACGCAAATTCAGGGCACCACCCGCCAAAACTGCGCCTAACACGCCAGACCCGCTTGAGAATTGTTCTGTCGCAATGATCTGAGATGATCCTGCATGAACCAGGCCGCTCATCGTGGCAATACCCCACCAGGGGAAACCGATCTGTGCCGCGAGCACACCGAATGCAAACCCGTAGAGGGCTGCCCCGAATGCCAGTGGCAGGATTGCGAGAGCACCCTTGCCCAATGAGGTGGTCAGTCGATGAGCTTGTTGATCTGTCATGACAGAGTAGTAGCAAGGCCGCGTGATTGACGGAACAATGCATTTAGGCGCATATTGATCGCACTAAGTCACATATTTGGAAAATATGATGCATAGCAGTCAGGTTGATACAGCAGATCGTGCGCTATTGGCGCAATTGCAAAAGGATGCGCGTACCACCGTGCAAACGATGGCGGAGAAGTGCGGCCTGTCAACGGCGTCGGTTCAGCGGCGATTGCGGCGTTTGCGCGAGAGAGGGGTTTTGCAAAGAGAGGTCGCCCTTGTCGATCAGCACATGGTCGGATTGGGGGTGACGGCCATTGTCTCGGTCGAGTTGGAGCGTGATCGGCTGGACCAAATCGATGCGTTCAAACGCAAGGCGCGGGTCGATCCGCAGGTGTTGCATTTCTATTGCATCGCTGGTGATGCCGATTTTGTCATGGTTGTGGTTGCGCCTGATATCGCAGGCTATGAGGCCTTTACCCACCGCTTTTTCTTTGCCGATAGCAATGTGCGTAAATTTCGCACCTCGATCGTCGTCTCTACCGAGAAAAGCACGCAAGAGCTGCCACTGGACCTGTAGAGATGTCCAGAATTGCGGAGCTTGTGATCAGGCTTGTTCACGGCGTTAATGAAGATCATCGGCTACTGCTGGGTGGCGATGAAGTGGACCATGGCCATGGGCCGCCAGGTGTGGGTGATCTGCGGGCAGGTCCGGATGCTCATGTGGGATGGCCTCGTCAAGAGCGGTTGGTGTCTGATCGCTACGCCAGAGTTTTGCCGCCAACAATAATCCGCAAAGGGCAAGCGCTCCCAGCAACAGAAAGGCAGTGTCGAAACCGGCTTGGGCACCGATTTGCCCCGCCAGCGGGTAGGTCACCAGCCAGCAAGCGTGGCTGAGTGCGAACTGTGCCGCAAATAAGGTTGGGCGATCCGCTGGCACAGCGGAGCGACGCAATAACCGCCCAGTTGGGGTTAGTGCCAAGCTAAAACCAAAGCCCAGCACCGCCCAGAGTATAGTCAGCAGAAGAAAACTGTTCGCCAATGGGCCAAGCAGTAGTCCCAAGGTCAAAATAGCACCACCTGCCAGCATAGGCGGGCGATCCGGTAAATGATCCAGAACGCGCGGTAGCAGCAGCGCGGCACCCATGGAACCACCGCCAAAAGCGGCCAGAGCGATTGCGACCTGCGGTTCAGCCAGCTGTAAACGGCCCTTGACCATGACCACCGTGTTGACGATGACCATTGAGGACGCCGAGGCCACAACGATATTCAGGGCAAGCAAGCCGCGCAGTCTGGGCGTTGCAAGATAGAGGCGAATGCCTCGTGTGGTGCGATCCCAGATGCTGCTGGGTTTGGTTGATTTTGGTGACGGAATCGAAACGGAAACCACCAATAGGGCCGAGGCGAGAAACCCGATCACGGTGCCGCCAAACAATACCGGAAAGCTAACAATCGTTAGCAACGCAGCCGCCAACATTGGCGACAGCAGACTTTCCAGATCATAGGCCAGCCGCGACAGCGACAGGGCGCGGGTATATTGCGCCTCGTCCGGCAGTACGTCAGGGATAGTTGCCTGAAACGTCGGGGTAAATCCGGCAGAGGCCGCTTGCATCAGGAAAATCAGGCAGTAGATTTGCCAGACCTCGCTGACAAAGGGGAGCGCCAGGGCAACACAAGCGCGAATTATGTCCAGGGAAACCAGCATGGTACGACGCGGCAACCGGTCAGCCAATGCTGCAGCGATGGGGGCCAATCCGACATAGGCCACCATCTTGATTGCCAGCGCGGTTCCAAGCACAACGCCGGCGCCCGCGCCCGCGATCTGCCAGGCGAGCAGCCCAAGCGCGACCGTTGCCAGACCCGTGCCAACGAGGGCGAGGACCTGAGCGGCGAAAAGATGGCGATAGGTGCGATTGGCCAGCACTGACAGCATGGTGCCTATTGTCCCGTGGCTAGAGCGCATAGGTCAGCAAAAGGTACTGGATCCATGCGGCTGCTTGATGTCCCGACGCTACCTGTGCCACGCCGATCAGGCAACCGTGTGAAGAGCGGTGCCTGAACCTGCCTGTGACTGTAGCCAGGTGACGAGGTTGCTGACCTCAGGTCGGTGGCTGTTGCGATCTGAGGGAAGGACCAGATAATGTCCGTGCTGGGTCGACAGTGCCGTGTCGCTGGCACGTATCAATGTGCCACGCTCCAAGTAGGGGCGGGCAAAGACATCAGCGATTAGCGCGATCCCTAGACCCCGGCTCGCCAGTTCAAGTGCGATCAGGGATTGATCGACCTTATAGGTGGGCTCCGGGATTGTGACTTTTGGGTCATGTAGGGCAAAAAAATGCCGCCACGTGTCCACGACACCCGTCATTTCGATCATGGGCAGATTGTGTAGGTCAGAATGCGGGACAGAGCCGAGTAGGCTGGGTGGCGCAACGGCGATCACCTCGTTGTGCATAAGAGGCAGAACCGCTCCGTCCGGCCAATTGCCGTCGCCATAGCGGATATCAACATCAATCGATTCTCCTAGGGACGGCTCGCTCCAGGACGAGGACAGGACGCGCAGACGGCTGGCTGGGAATTGCGCTTTGTATTCTCCGAGCAGTGGCATCAACCAAAGCAGGTTCAAAGAAGTGAGGCAGCGCAGAGTTACCTCTTGTTCGAACCCTTTGCCAAACAGGTTCCACGTGGATGCGTCGATATCGGCAAATGCCTTGGCGACCACAGGCAGGTAGGCATGGCCCAATCGAGTGAGGTTGAGCAGTTTATGTTCGCGGCGGAATAGCTTGTGCCCCAGTTGCGCCTCAAGTCCGCGCACCTGGTAGCTGACGGCGGACGGCGTGAGGCCAAGCTCTTCGGCGGCAAGGGTAAAGCTGCCGTGGCGGGCACTGGCGTCAAAGGCGCGAAGCCAGTTCATCGGAGGAAGCTCGCTATACATGGGATCAGTATAGGTTACCTGCGAATTTTTTTAAGGTAGCGACGAATTATTTTTCGTTTTTAGAATTGGCGCCAGCTTTGTAACGCTTTGGTGAAAGAAATACAGTGGGCGTTTGGGCAAGTGACGACATTTGACTACATCATCATCGGAGCCGGGTCTGCTGGCTGTGTGCTGGCAGAAAGGTTGAGCCGGTCTGGTCGCCACAAGGTGCTGATCCTAGAGGCCGGTGGTCGTGGCCGTTCCCCTTGGATCGCGTTGCCTTTGGGCTATGGAAAGACATTCTTTAACCCGGCAATGAACTGGAAATACGAAAGCGAGCGCGAAGATACGCTTAATGGGCGCAAGGGCTATTGGCCGCGCGGTAAGGGGGTTGGTGGATCGGGTGCGATCAATGCACTGATCTATGCACGGGGCGTGCCGCAGGATTTCGACGACTGGGAAAGTGCTGGTGCCACCGGCTGGGGTTGGGACACCGTTCGCCAGACCTATGAGGCGATGGAAACTCAGACCGCCCCAGACGGCCAGAGGCGGGGCAATGGGCCACTACATGTGCAGGATGTGTCAGACCAGATCCACCCGGCGAACCGACATTTCTTTGCGGCGGCGTCACAGCTGGGGCTACCCAGCACAGCGGATATCAATGACCCTGACAGTGAAGGCGCAGCAGTTTACCGCATCAATACCAGTGGTGGCCGACGCATGCATTCGGCGCGGGCTTTTCTGTCGCCTGCGCTGAAGCGGCGCAATGTTACGCTGATGACCGGGGCGCTGGTCGAGCGGATCCTGTTCGAAGGTCGACGGGCCTCCTCGGTGCAAGTGCGACGCGGCGGTCAGTCCAGCCTCCTTCATGCAGGACGCGAGATCATCCTATCGGCGGGGGCTGTCGCGTCGCCATGTTTGTTGCAGAAATCCGGCATTGGGCCCTCAGGTCTGTTGCGGGAGCGGGGGGTCGAGGTTGTCCATGATATGGCCCAGGTTGGGGCCAATCTACAGGATCACCTTGGTATCAATTATTACTTCCGCGCCACTGAACCGACGTTGAACAATGTGCTGTCTCCGCTATCGGGCAAGATCCGCGCGGCTCTGCAATATGCGGTTCAGCGGCGGGGTCCTTTGGCGCTATCGGTAAACCAATGTGGGGGGTTCTTTCGCAGCGCGCCGGACCTGGGACGACCGGATCAGCAGCTCTACTTCAACCCGGTGACCTATACGACAACGCCGCAGGGCAAACGCGAGGTGATCCAGCCGGATCCTTTTGCGGGCTTTATCCTTGGCTTCCAGCCCGCGCGCCCGACCAGCCGTGGCCGGATTGATATTCGCAGCACCGACCCGGAAGCCGCGCCTTTGATCCGTCCGAACTCGCTGGCGACTGAGGAGGATCGGGCGCAGGCAGTTGCTGGAGGGCGTCTTTGCCAGCGCCTGGCGAACACGCCCGCGATTGATGGGCTGATTGAAGCAGCGATGGATCCCGATCTAAGGCGGATGTCCGATGCAGATATCCTGGCTGATTTTCGTGAGCGCTGCGGCACGGTGTTTCATCCCGTCGGCACCTGCCGCATGGGTGCTGATGCTGCCACCGCCGTTGTCTGCCCAAAGCTGAAGCTGCATGGGCTGGCAGGTTTGCGCGTCGTGGACGCCTCTGTTTTCCCGAATATCACCTCTGGCAATACCAATGCCCCTACGATGATGCTGGCCCACCGGGCAGCTGATCTGATCCTGGAGAGCCTATGAGCACACCATATTCCGCTTCTGGCGCGGTGCCAGTCAACCGTGATCGTGGACAACAACATGATACCGGGCCGCACATCCGCCGGATTGAGACGTTTTCCACGCCGTTGATTGGTTTTGTCCGGGTGACATCCGAAGATGGTCAACAAGGGTGGGGTCAGGTTTCTACCTATAACAGTGATCTGACCTGCGAGATCCTGCATCGACAGGTTGCCCCTTGGGCGCTTGGACGGGGCATGGATGCGTTAGAGGCGGTGGTTGCCGAAATCCCGCTGCGTGAACATAAGTATCCGGGCACCTATCTGCGCCGGGCTATGGCTGGGCTGGACACGGCGGTCTGGGACTGGCGCGGGAAGGTGGCTGAAAAACCGGTAGCTGAAATCCTGGGCGGGTCTGCCGGCCCAATTCGCGCCTACGGGTCTTCGATGCGGCGCGACATCACTCCGCAGGCCGAGGCGGACCGACTGAAACTCTTGCGCGACACACACGGGTTTGACGCCTTCAAGGTGCGGATCGGTGCTGAATGCGGTGAGGACCGGGATGAATGGCCGGGCCGAACCGAGGCGATTATTCCGACCATCCGCAGAGCGCTTGGCGATCAGGTGGCTTTGCTTGTCGATGGCAATTCCGGATTTTCACCCCAACGCGCGATTGAGCTGGGCCAGCGGTTGCAAGATCACGGATACGAACATTTCGAAGAGCCTTGTCCCTATTGGCTGTTGGAGCAGACGGCAGAGGTCACCCGTGCGCTGAACATAGATGTGGCGGGCGGAGAACAGGATTGGGACCTGCAGCAATGGCATCGCATGATCGATATGCGCGCGGTTGATATCATCCAGCCTGATATCCTCTATCTGGGGGGCATGACCCGCAGCATGGAGGTGGCGCAGTTGGGGGCGTCAGCGGGGCTGCCCTGCACACCGCATTGTGCCAACCTGTCGCTGGTGACCCTGTTCACAATGCACATGTTGCGCGCGGTCGATCGGCCGGGCCGCTATCTCGAGTTTTCGATTGAGGGCGATGACTATTACCCGTGGCAGCGCGACCTGTTCGTGAACGACCCGTTCCAGATCATTGATGGGCACGCCACGGTCACGGATCAGCCTGGTTGGGGTGTTGAGATACGCCCGGAATGGCTCGCTAAATCCAAATACACGTGCAGCGAGGACGCGCAATGACTGCTGATCAATTGATTGCTACTTATTTTGAAACGGGCAGGCCTCCTGACCTGCCGAGGGACCATTTTATTGATGGGCGACCAGCCGTGGCAGAGGCCGGTGATCGTATGGAGAGCTTTGATCCCGGTCGAGGCGTTGCGCTTGCAGATTTTGCTGTCGGCGATGCGGCGGACGTGGATCGGGCGGTGACCAGTGCTGTTGCAGGATTTGGCATCTGGGGCGCGACACCACCAGCCCAACGCTGTGCCATTCTGAATGAAGCCGCAAGGCTGATGCGAGCAGAAGCGGAGCAGCTTTCAGTTGTAGAGGCGCTTGACAGTGGCAAGACTCTGAATGAGGCGCGTGACGACATAGCTGGATCTGCGCGCCTGCTGGAGTATTATGCTGGCGCTGCCGATAAACTTGACGGGCGCAGCGTCAACCTGGGTAATGACAATGCGGCGTTTACCCTTCGCGAACCGGTTGGGGTGACGGCGCATATCGTGCCGTGGAATTACCCAACATCCACTTTGGTGCGTGGAATTGCGCCAGCACTTGCTGCGGGGTGTTCGGCAGTGGTGAAGCCAGCGGAGACGACGCCGTTCACCGCCTTGATGATTGCTGATCTATTGGTCCGCGCTGGATTGCCCGCCGGGGTGGTCAATGTGGTGACGGGCACAGGTATCGCCGCCGGGGCGCCCTTGGTACGTGATCCGCGGGTTCGACATGTAACAATTACCGGTTCGGTGGCGACCGGCGTCGGTGTGATGCAAAGCGTTGCGCCCAATGTGACGGGCCTGACGCTGGAATTGGGCGGAAAATCTCCGCTCATCGCCTTTGGTGACGCGGATGTGGACAAGGTGGTTGATGGGGCACTTTGGGCGATCTTCTCCAATGCGGGGCAGATCTGTTCGGCCGGATCGCGATTGCTGGTGCATCGGAGCATCCATGCCGAGGTTCGTGACAAGCTGGTGATCAAGGCTCGTGCTCTACGGATCGGCCACGGTCTGCGCAATCCAGACATGGGGGCGATCAATTCGGCCCGGCACCTGGCGCAGATTGCAGACCACGTTGAAAACGCCCGGAAAAGAGGTGTGGAAATCGTCTTGGGTGGTACAAGGGTTGTAGATCCTGACACCGGTGAGGGCTGGTTCTACGCGCCCACTATACTGGATGATTTGCCCGAGTCTGATGATGCTGTGTTGCGAGAGATCTTTGGCCCTGTTCTGGTAATTCAGGTGTTCGATGACGAAGCGGAAGCGCTTACTCTGGCCAATGGTACCGAGTTTGCGCTGGCCGCCGGGATCTATACGAAAGACATCTCGACCGCCCTGCGGATGGCGCGCCGGGTTGATGCGGGACAAGTGACCGTCAACGACTATTGGGCGGGCGGTATCGAACTGCCATTTGGTGGAAATCGAAAGTCTGGCTTTGGACGCGAGAAGGGACTGGAGGGGCTAGAAGCATATACCCGGTCCAAGGCGGTGACGCTGGCGGTGTAGCCATGAGGGCTGCGTCGGTTGCAGAGCAATGAGAATTGGAGCAATACCTGCCGGGTTGGTTGTGTAACCCTCCGCGCCGCCCCATCTTTGAGTAACGCAATAGGTTCAAGATGCCCAAAACACCAAGCCCCTGTATCGACGTCTGCAAGTTCAAACGTGAAGGCCACTGTATTGGCTGTTCAATGACCAAAGCGCAGAAATCGCTCTTTAAGGCGTTGAAGAAGGACAGTCATCGGCGCGCCTTTGTCAAAATGCTGACCGCGCAGCAGGGGCAATTGGGTAAATACACCCATTGGGACATTGCCTATCGTAGAAAGCTGATAAAACGAAAAATCGCGGTCGAGGATGTCCTCTGACCGCGATTTATATGGCGACCCTGGTGGGCTGATTCAGTCAAACTGAGCCTATGGCGAATTAGCCCGCTAGATGTGAGCGCAGGAACCACGCGAATTTTTCGTGTGTCTGTCCACGCGCAATACACAGATCTTCGGTCAGCGTATCGCCATGATCGGCGGCCAGCGCGCCAGTGCCTGCCAGGGTTGCGGCCAGCGTTTCTTGCGCATTCATCATGATACGGATCATTTCCTGATCGGTTGCGTGGCCATCGTGTTCGGAGACCTTCGACCGTTTCAGCATACCCGCCAATGTCCCCTCAGCGTGGACATCAAGCGCGCGCACACGCTCAGCCAGGTCATCCTGCCCGATAAAGTGATCTTCGTAGATCTTTTGGAACAGGTCGTGCAGGGGGCCAAATGCCATCCCTTTGACATTCCAATGAAAGTTCTGGGCCAGCATGGTGGTGACAGCGGTCTCTGCGACCGATTGATTTAAGGCATCGGCGATTGCGGTTTTTGCATCGGTCGATAGTGCGGCAGCAGTCTGTGTCATCGTATTCCCCATTGTTCCATTCCAGAGATAGCGGGCTGGCGAAAAGCTGGCTTGCTGTGGGAACATCATAGCCAATACGATGTATAGATCAAGCGCATTTAGAATTGTTCTAAGTTAAGATTGAATTGTCTCTGAAATACGCCCCAGTAAGAACCCGATATATCGACGTTTTGAAGGTTCAATGCGCGATGCGAGAAGAAACTTCAGACTGTCTAAATCCTCGTCCGCAATGCGGCAGAGGCAGCGCAATACCCAAGCTTCATCGAACGAGATCTCTACTGTCCCAGGGCGGAACCATTTGATTCGGCGTGTCAGTGCCTCGGGCAAGCACTTCACAAGGGTATCCACATATGTTCTCTTTGCGTCCTCTCCATCTACAAAGAGCAAAGCGCAGGCCTCAAACAGATCGGTTCGCGAAGCGACCCGGCAGTCCAACGCAGCCAGCCGCAACACATTGAGGATATTGTATTCTGCTGTGTCGAAGAGGGGGGCGCGGGCTGGGCAATCATGAATATATGTAGTCGTTGGGGATAGCGTCTGCATGGGTATCCTAAAGGCGGGTCCGCTGGGGTAGGCGCGCGTTCTTCGGCGTCCGGGTTAATTCCTGACTAAATACATAAGTTATTGATGCGCGGCAAGACTGACAGCGGTGCACTTGACCAATTCTGTACGTGCTATTGGCAATCGGGGTTTGGTTGGTCCATCCTGTCGTGTCGTCGGCGCGCGCCCGGTTCTCAGCGTCTAGGGTCAGGAGTTCTTCCTTGGTGCGTGAGATATGTTGGGTCAGTGCGGCGCAAGCATCATCAACACAACGTGCCTCCGCGAGGGTGAGCAGGTCTCGGTGCTCGAATTTGGCGGGTTCGCGGAGCGAGTTTTTTGTGACTGAGGCCCCGCGGTTGGTCGCGACCAGAACCAGACCCTCGGTGTCCAATCGTTTCAGCGCCTCGCGGATCGGCAGGTGGGACACATCGTATTCCTCTGCAAGCGCTTCCTGCCGGATCGCCTCGCCCTCGGCCAACTCACCACTGAGAATACGCTCACGCAGGTCATCTGCGATGCCATCAGCTAGAGAGCTGCGGGAGATGGCCGTTTGTCGACCATTTGCGCCTCGTAAATATGAGGGCTGCTGCTGATAGTGGCGCGTCTTAGTTCGTTTTAAGTCCACGGGGGGCCGGTGATTAACCGCAGTCGGTTGTCAGGCTCCCCAGGTGCCGCTGAGGCGATAGCCGCTTGGCCAATGCGAGACAGGGGTGTCTCTCACCGCGCAAGTTGGATCACTCGGATGTTTCTGATGTAGCATTACAATAAATATTAGTATACTTTTCTTGATGTTGTTTGGTCCAATCCCCACTCGACAGTGCGCAAACTGTGCTATGCGAGCGGGATGACGATGGTTCAGGTCGCTGAAGAAAGTGAGCTGACACCGAGTTTCATTTTGCAGGTGGAGCTCTGGTCAGTACCATGCCCATGAAGAACGCCAGCCACTAGTGCTATGTCTGCGTTTCGGGAACCGTTTGCGGCGGATCGGTAAACCTTACAATCCTGTCGCTCTTGTTCCTGGCATGGTTGTGTCAATTGAGCCGGGATACTACGAGGCAGAGCGTTTTGGTATTCGTATTGAGAATGTCTTTGAGATTGTGGAGAAAGTCGGCGGGTTCCTTGCATTCAGAAATATGACGCTGGGACCCATTCAAGCCGAAATGTTAATTCCTGCCAGGATCTCCGGCGTTGAGCGGGCCTGGTTGAATGCGTATCATGATGAAGTGTCACGCAAGTTGTGGCCATTATTAAGCAGGCAAGCCCGACACTGGCTGTCGTCTGTGACGGCGCCGGTTTAGTGCTGTCTACGTATCTAAAGCCTGTTGTGCCGCCGCGAGAAGCGGTGGAGATTTTCGTGTTAATCTGAGTGAAATTTAGCGGGTAATACCGTTATGATGCGCGTTTCGAAACGGGTGATCAACACTTTGTTCAGGCGGATATGAGAAGGGTTGGTGATTACGAGCCTTCCAAGTGGAGATATCAATGCCAGCTCTGTTCAATACCATTTCAGGCAAGCTTCTTGCCGCGACCACGGTTGTCATCACCGGGTTGATGCTGTGCTTCAGTGTCTACACTGCCCTGAATGAATCCGCGAATGTCAGGGAGCGCGTGCTTGATGGGGCGTCACAACGCGCATCAGACGTTGCCCAAAGTCTGTCGTCACAATTGATCGAAGCAACTTCGGCTGCGGCGGCACTGGGGGGGGCGCTGTCTGGATATATCGAAGATGGGGACGCCTCTACCGCAGATCTGATCAAGATCATGGAAGGGGTGCCCGGTCGATACGATCTGGTGTTTTCCTCCTGGATGTCTGCCATCCCCGATGGAGCGACCGAAGACTTCATTTCTGGCCCCGACGGCCGAAATGCAGACGGTATCTTCGCGGCATATTGGACCAAGAACGATACTGGTGGTTTGAATTTCGAGACTTTCAATGTGGACCCCACTGATACATCGGAATGGTATCGCCTTCCCATCGATACTGGTGAAAGCGTCATTACCGAACCCTATCTTTCCAATGAAAACCGCTTGCTGACATCTGTATCGGTCCCTGTAACGGCGAAAGGGCAGATTGTCGGCGTGGCGGGTGTGGATATTGTGCTCGATAACCTCGGTGAATTTGTGAGTGGGCTGTCTGTTTACGATGGCGGGCATGTGATGCTGCTGGGTCAAGGTGGTAAATGGTTGTCACATCCAGATCCAGAATTGCTGATCCAGGATTTTGAAGGTGACGAAGTCGCGAAATTTCAGGCGGCGATCGAGACTGGTGACACACAGATTGTTGCTGATCGTGCTGATGGATCCACCCGGCTGTTCTTTCCGTTCACTGCTTACGGCATGAACAAGACCTGGGTGGTTGTTCTGGACGTGCCGCGCCACGTTTTTGTCAATCCGGTGAAGGAGAGCATTTATGAGCAGTTGATCACCAATGTTCTGCTGCTTGCGCTGACGCTTGCGACCATCTTCTTTTCAGTGCGTTCTCTGGTGCGCCGCCCTCTGGGTAAGATGCTTGGCGTCATGAATGATTTGTCGGCTGGCAAAGTACATGATCCTGTCAGTATGCCGAAACGTAAGGATGAAATTGGCGCGATGGCCGTTTCCATTGAAACTCTGCGCCAGGGGCTTGCAACCAAGGAGGAGCTTGAGGCAACCCAGCTGCGTGAACAGCAACAGCAGGAAGACGTTGTTCGCACACTTGCTCAGAATCTCCAGCAGCTTGCAGGCGGCCGCCTAGACGTAAAAATTCACGACGAAATGCCAGGGCAATATGAGCCGCTGCGCCAGGATTTTAACAATACTGTTGAACAGTTGAGCAAGCTCATCACAGCTGTGAACGACTCCGCAGGGTCGATTGATACGGGGCTGACAGAGATTTCGTCGGCGACCAATGACCTTTCTCAACGAACCGAACGCTCAGCGTTGCAGCTTGAAGAGACAGCAGCATCGCTAAGTGAACTGACGCGAAACGTACAGCATGTCGCCAGCGGCGCGCGCGAAACCGAAGCCTTGGTCACATCGGTAAGCCAGAACGCGACAAACAGTGCTGCGGTTGCACGCGAAACCGTAGAGGCAATGGACTCGATTGCTGCAACGTCGGAGCAGATTACACGGATTACCGGGATGATCGACGATATCGCTTTCCAGACAAATCTGCTCGCCCTCAATGCGGGAGTGGAAGCCGCACGCGCAGGGGAGGCAGGTCGTGGCTTCTCTGTCGTCGCTGCGGAGGTTCGTAGTCTAGCGTTGCGTTCGTCTGAATCCGCTCTTGAAATCAAGACGTTGATTACATCCTCTGGTGCACAGGTTGCACATGGGGTCGATCTTGTGGGCCGTACCAACGACTCCCTCACAACAATCATGGACGCAATCGGCAGCATCTCGGACCATGTGGGCAATATCGCCAAACAGGCAGATGAGCAGTCCAGTGGCATCTCTGAACTGAATGGCGCCATGAGTACGTTGGAAGCGGCGCAGCAGCAGAACGCAGCCATGTGCGAAGAGACCGCTGCGGCTTGTAGTTCGCTGGATCACGAAACCACGAACCTGTCGAGGTTGGTTGCGGCATTCCAATCAGGTGATAGTCGCCAGCCTAACCAGGCCTCACAGCAGGCCAACTATGTGGCGGCAGCCTAGCCTTTACGAGATCACTGGGTATCAACGTCGCAATGACGTAGGTATTGGGCGACGACGAGTTCGGTTTTTTATATCGTTGTCAGGAGCGGCACGTCGTTTGGCGTGCCGCTCCTTGGCGATGTAACGTGCGTTTTGTGGGCGCGTTCACTCTAGATACCGTTGTTACGACCAACCCGATGGGTGGTTTATGCTAGGTATTGACCGCATGGAAACGTTGAAAACCTTGTTGCGTGTCAAATTGACCAAATATTGAGGTTGGTTAGATGCATGACGTCCGAACCGGGGGGCGTCACTCTATTAGTGCTTGATGACTGGGTCGATGCAAAGTGAGTGATCTGCTCTGGGCAAATTCTCTCACCGTGAAGAAGATTCTGGCCAACCGATTTTGGAGCAGACGAATGCGTAATAGCCGTTTCACCGAGGCGAAAATCATCGGGATGATCAAAGAGGAGGAGTTCAATCGCTGTGGAATTGATCTAGCAAATCAATTGTAGTGCCGAACGGGATACCGACAACTGAGGTGGCCCGTCGGCGAGCCGTGGACTGAGCTCGATAGTATCGCTCGAACGCGCGACTATCCCTGCATGGTGGTCAGCGACAATGGGACCGAATTGACGTCGAATGCCATTCTGAAATGGCAGGAAGACCGGAAGGTCGAATGGCATTACATCGCGCCAGGCAAGCCCATGCAGAACGATTTTGTCGAGAGCTTCAATGGCCGCCTCCGAGACGAGTGCCTCAACGAGCACCTGTTTGCCAACCTGCGCCACGTCCGAGAGCTGATCGCGGCCTGGCGTGACGATTACAATCACCATTGCCCCCACACGAGCCTCGACGGGCTCACTTCGTGGGAGTATCACCAACGGTCAATAGAGGACCAAAGACTGAACAGAGCGAACTAATAAGCGCGGACTCCAAGGGGAGCACGTCTGGGGAACAAAATGCCAAAGCGAACGCGCTAGGCGCTTGAGATGTTTGAGGACTCAACGCCTGCTGCGCTTGTCAAGCCCGAGGCCGACGACCAATATAAAATCAAACCCACGGATCCCTCGTCACGAACGAGGGGTCCGTGGGCGGCAGGTCATGAGCGGGCATGCCCGAAGATGTGTCCTGCTGTTTGGTTGACTGCAAACTGGCACGCTGCTTGTAAGTCCCGAGCGAAACTTCGCTTTGGATTCCTTCCATAATCTAGGCCAACTGGGAAGGCGACGCTTAGGTCTCGTGGACTGCCGTGCCGAATGAGCAATACGCTTTAGGGCATCAGGGATCTTATTCTCAGGGAGCACCCCGATTGCTGCTACCGCGAATTCTAGCACGGATTTGCTGCAGGCGATCGCCACCGACCAGAAATATCATTATGAGATACGTTGGGATGGAAACCGCGAACTGCGCCAAGAGCTGTGGCGTGCCGTACATGGGGGGACCTAGTTCACGCAGGGCAAAAAGCGCTATTGCCATCATCGAAACCGAAATTAGGGCAGGTCGCAAGGCGTCGAACAGATAGGTTGCGGCTGATATTTCAAGGATTTGCAATGTTTTGCGCGTCGCAATCGGCCAGAGTAGGAAAGAGATCCCGACCAGTGCAGTCATGATCTGGTTGAGCCCATCGGGTGCGAAGATCAAAATCGCGGCGAAGCCAGAGAGACTGACCACGAGCTCGAAACCGAACCACCACCCAGCATGGCCGGAAAATCGGACCAACGAGGCCTGCATGACCCCAATGCTCATAAGTAGACCCAGCATTGAAAAACATTGGAGTGGGTAGATCGATGCCAGCCATTTACTACCAAAAACAAACGGGATTGCAGTTGGTGCCACAATGATAAATCCGATGAACAACGGAAAGGCTGCGGTCGCGGCGGCAAAACTGGCGAGGATAAACGCTTCGCGTCGCTGCTCTTTCTCGGCCTGTAGGCTTGCAAACAACACGCGTGTCACCGGCAGAAGGGTGCCAGTGGTCAGTTCCTGAAGGATTTCGTTGATACGGCGTGCAAAGAAAAAGACACCGAGGACAGCAGGACCGGCAACGATTCCAAGAAGGATTTGGTTGATTTTGGTCGGTTCAATCATGCGCCCGCCCATGGTGAAAAGGGTAAAGCCGCGCAAATCAGCCAAAGCATTCCGCGACAGTTGCAGGCCAGGACGCCAGTGGGCTGTCGAAAAGGATACAACGCAGCCCACGACGGCCGTGATCACTTGCGCCATGATCAACGCCCAAATCGCATAGCCTTGCAGAACGAGTAACAGACAGCCCGCAGCACCCAACCCATTGGCAAGCGTGGTTCGCAGTGCGATTTTGCGAAACTCCATTCGGCGATTCACCAGCGCGGCGGGGATGTTTCCGAGCGCGATGAACAGAATACGGAGCGATAGAACTGGTAAAATAATTGCGAGGCTGCTGAGGTTGGTCCAGGACGCGATCAGAGGAGCGCCGAACACCAGCCCGCCAATGCAAGCCAAAGCGATCAACATGGTTAACCAAAAAGCACTGTCCAGATGGGCCTGTCGCAGGTCACTGCGTTGTATGATTGCGTCACCGAGTGGCAGTGGCACCAGCGTCATGACCCAGATTACGATAGAGGTGGCAAGCGCCACCGCGCCAAAATCGGCAGGCTCGAGTAGCAGCGAGGTGACGAGAAACACGACCACGGTCAGACCATTGCTGACCATGATATTGACGAACGACCAGAATACGCCAATCAACGCGAGACGGCCGCGGCCCTGCGAGATATGGCTATGTGTCGACGCGTCAGTATTGCTGTCGTGCATTATGCATCTTCCCGGTTTGCATTTAGGGACTGCGATCTTGCGTGGGCCATATGTAGATGGCACCCTCTGTTCCCTCGACTTCTTGGGGATGGTATAGCATAGCTCTTAACGCGGTCTTTACCGTCCGGTGCGCCCGACAACAGATAGGCCGGTGAGAAGGATCAGTTTGATATCAAAACCAAATGTCTGTCTTTGTTGATAGTCGATATCAAAGGATACCCGATCTTCATAGCTTACGTCGTTGCGGCCCGACACTTGCCACAGGCCGGTGATTCCGGGCCTCTGGCTCAAGTAGACTTTGGCGGCCGGGCCGTATTTGCTCAGTTCACATCGTACAATGGGCCGTGGACCGACAAAGCTCATATCACCACGCAACACGTTCCAAACTTGCGGCAGCTCATCCAGACTGCTCCGGCGCAGGAATTGACCGAAGCCGGTGATACGCGGATCGTGGCTGAGCTTGCGATCACGGGCCCATTCCAGAGCGGCAGTGGCATCGGTTTTCAGATGGTCTGTCAGGATATCTTCGGCACCGTGGATCATGGTCCGGATTTTCCAACAAGTGAAAGGGGTTCCATCTTTGCCAATCCGCGTGTGCCCAAAAAAACCAGGGCCGCCATCTCTACGACTGAGCAACCAGAGGCTGGCGATGACCGGTGCCAGCATCGGCAACAGTGCCAAGGCCAGCACGATATCCAACAGGCGTTTCCCGACCGTCGCATAGACGCCGATGCGATCCTGAGCATTTCCACATCCACCGGTTGGCGGGCGCAGGTGGTCCAGATTTGCGAAATCGCTCATGTCTTACCTCAGTCATTTGCCTCGTGGTGCCGACATTCGTGTCGACCGGGTCATCTGTCGTCTTGTGTGACTGTGACCTCTTCCGCTTTTCCTAAGATTTGATTTAAATTCGTGGCAAGAATTTGTCTTAATCAGAGTATTGCTAGGGCTTTGTTGGAAAGTAGAAGCAAATTTCGATCATTCTTTTCGATGCGTTTTGTATGTGTCATGGCAAGATTGGCGTTGGACAGCTGGTTCCCTGCATGGCTCCACCCATTCATGGGTTTGGTAGTTCCTGCGTCGAAAAACAGGATCGTTTGATCGGGAATTGACAGTTTCCGGTCAGCATATTAATTTGAATGATGAAATAAATAATCTGCAAGACACCCGGGATTTTGTGACAGAAGGATTCCCCACAATGTCACCGCCATGTCCAACCCCACCCACAACGCTGCTACAACATTCTCATTTACCTAAAGATGCAGCCCAGCAACTGCGTTGGCTGGACTTGCAAAATGACCACTTGCGGATGCGAGTTCTAAACTTTGGTGCAATCACTGCGCGATTGGATTTACGAAGCGAAGATCATTGGCAACCCATGGTGCTGGGGTATCGTGATGCGGCGGCATACCTTGGCGATCCTTTCTATCTGGGCGCAATCGTTGGCAGGTTGGCCAACCGGGTTGGTGGAGCAAGCTTTCATGTACTGGATCAGCGAATTAGCCTAGATGCGAATGAGGGAACCAACCAATTGCATGGTGGTACAGCAGGTTTGGGGCGCGTATTTTGGGATATTCAGCAGGCAAATGAGGATACCGTTGAGCTGCGGTATGTGTCCGTGGCTGGTGAAAATGGGTATCCTGGTCGGGCCGAGATTATGATGCAAATCAAGCTGTCAGAGAGCGGTGTCACCTATGACATGTCGGCCACTGTTGATCAGGCCACTCCGATCAACCTTGCTCAGCACAATTATTACACGCTGGGCGTCAATGGGGATATCTGGGGGCATCGACTTTATTGCGAGGCTGAACATTATCTGAGACTGCGCCAGGATGGGACACCCACAGGTGAGATGGCGTCAGTTGTGGGTAGCAGGTTTGATTACTCCACGGGTCGAAGCTTTGGTCGGCTGGATCCCATGCGCCAGGGTACGGATACTCATGTGATCTTTCCAAAAGCCGCTGTCAGTACAGGTGCGGATCAGCAGCGCGAAGTCGCCCGTTTGGTTGCTCCGAACGGGATGGGTCTGCGGGTCTGCTCTGACCAGCCTGGGGCGCAGATCTACACCGCCCGTCATTTGGATAGCACGTTGGCTGCGCAGGAACAGCAGCGTTTGCGGCCATTTTCAGCAGTCTGCATCGAACCTCAGGGGTTTCCTGATGCCGTCAATCAGCCTGGTTTTCCTAGCGTTATGGTCCACCCGGATGCGCCTTATCGCCAGAGCCTGACATTGACGTTCACCCAAGGTGAGGATGTGCAGAATGATTGAGCGTTTGGCCATGATCGGGGTGTTTAGCGGTGTGTTGATTTGCGTCAGTGGCGCAGTCGTGGCTGATGGCAGCAGTCAAATTCCAGACCTGGGGCCGCGACCGGAGTTTGCCCCGGTTGATCCGGTGGCGGCGGAGTTGGGGCAGTTGTTGTTCTATGACCCGATCCTGTCAGGCAATCGCAATATCAGCTGTGCCAGCTGTCATCATCCACGATTTGGGACGGGCGATGGGGTGTCGCTGTCACTGGGGGAAGGTGCGGCTATTCTGGGGGCGGGTCGACGGGTGAATCCTGACAACGTGCCTGAACAACGTATACCGCGAAATGCGCCAAGCCTGTGGAATTTGGGGGCCGAGGGAATGAACGTCATGTTCCATGACGGCCGGTTGGAGGCCGATCCCGCCTATGAGGCAGGCATTCGCACCCCGCTAGAGGGCGATATGGTTGCCGGATTTGATTCCGCGCTCTCGGCGCAGGCAATGTTTCCGGTGTTGTCGGCTGATGAGATGGCTGGTCACTACGGAGAGAATGACATTTCGCGCGCCGTACGGCTCGGACAGCTAAGCCATCCGGGCGGGGCTTGGGATCTTATCGCCGCACGGGTCGCTGAGGTTGCCGCGTATCGGCAACGCTTTGACGAGGTGATCGGGACAAATGAACCGATCCGTTTTACCGATATCGGCAATATGCTTGCGGCTTTTATCCGCTTCGAATGGCGGGCAGATGATAGCCCCTTTGATCGCGCCATGATGGGGCATGGGGATCTGCCGGTTGCGGCGGCGCGTGGGCAGGCGTTGTTTTATGGCGTAGCTGGTTGCAGCGCATGTCATTCCGGCTGGTTGCAGACAGACAACGCGTTTTACGCCATCGCGATGCCACAGCTTGGGCCGGGAAAGGCCGCGCGTTTTGAGACACATGCCCGTGATGACGGGCGCTTGCGGGTGACTGGGGATCCTGCTGATGCCTATCGCTTTCGTACGCCATCGCTGCGCAATGTGGCCTTGACGGCCCCCTATGGTCATAGCGGTGCCTATGCTACGCTAGAGGCCGTGGTGCGTCATCATCTCGACCCTGTTACTGGGTTAGACGCCTATGATCGCAGTCAGATCGTTCTGCCAACGCTTGCAGGTGCGTATGACTGGGTGGTGATGGATGATCAGGTCGAGCGTGATCGCATTGCTGCCGCGAATGATCTGGCACCTGTTGTATTGAACGAGAGGGATCTGGCTGATCTTGTGGCCTTTCTTGGGGTGCTCACTGACAGCGCTGCCGCAGCGGGGCGGCTAGGGGTGCCGGAAACGGTACCCTCGGGATTACCGGTGGAGCATTGATCTTGCGGCGCAGGGGCTAGCGTGAAAGCGCGATGTGCTGGTTGGCGGAGATGGTCTGCCAGTTGGTTGTCACGCCGTCGGGCCAGATGATCCGCAGTCGGAGCGTGTGTGCCTGACCCAAACCAAAGTGCAAATCCCCAGCGGATCCACCGGCATGGCCGCCACCAACGGTGATCTCGCGAGTCTGTGTCCGAGTGCCATCGTCCAGCTCAACAAAGGCACCAATGGCTTGGGTGTTTGGCGCAGGGGCGCGCAAGGCGAGGGTGAGCCAGGCCCCGTTCGATGGAGTTGTGTTTTCAAGCAATTCCAACGGTGCACGGCGATTTGAAACGGCCAGATCAAGACGGCCATCCAGATTGAGATCGCGTAAGACGGCCCCGCGCGAGCGCGCCATGCTGGCGATGCCTGCTGTCGCCCCCATGTCAGAAAACCGCCCCTCGACGTCCTGAATCAACAACGTATTCGGATCACGCATCGCGGCGTCTGGCATCTGTTCGACATTGCCCTTGGCCACAAAGATATCATCGCGACCATCGTTGTTCACATCACCAAAATCCGCATGCCATCCGGTTGAGGGCCTGCCATCGCCACCGGTTGTCGGCCGATGCGCGGTGGTGCCGTAGTCATAGGTGACATCGCGGTAGGCCGGACCGCCGGGGCTTGGGTCAAACAGCTGAAATTTTTGATCGCCCATCGACGTGAGATAGACGTCTGGGAACCCGTCACCGTTGATGTCACGCGAGGCAATGCCCATTCCCCAGAGGTGATAAGATGCCCAGCCGTCTTCTGGCTGGTATAGTGCTGGGGGGGTGGTCATCTGCCACATCTGTTCTTGTCCGTTGCGTACATAGTAGTGCCTGTCATTGCTGATGCGCAAATCCGCACGACCACGCGCTGGTCCCTCTGTGGCGCGTTGCCAATTGGTAAATAACATGGACAGTGCACAGTAGCCGGGTTGCAGCCGGGTGGGCGGCGCGTACCGGTTGCCGTCTGGTCGGTAGAGCAGCGTTGCGTCGCAGGCCTCAAACGGGCCATCGGGCTTGCTTCGATCAACGTAGGTGCCAAACGCGAGGGTTGGCAGGCTTTGCCCTGCTTCCCAAGTGGCAGAAAAGGCGGTGGTCCAGTGATTGCCGCTGACAAAGTCAAGAGTATCAAAAGGTTCGAATTGGCAATCGCCAACCCCGCGCAGCAGCTGATCCGGGCCGACACGCAATAGGGCCAGGTCCAGCAGGCCATCACCATCGATATCCAGTGGGTAGGCACCGGTTACACCCATCTGCGCCAGCGTTTCGGGTGTCTCGGCGCGAAATGTCAGCGGCGCGCCAGGGCCTGCGGTACGGTTGACCATCAGTTGCACCGGATTGCTGCCACCTGCAGCGATCAGATCGGGCAGCCTGTCGCCGTTGCAGTCCAATGAGGCAAGGCCGCCCCCGACGAAATGCTCCCATCCACCGTCGTAGACGTGTTTGGGGATAGGGCGTTGCTCAAATAGGGGTTGCTGGGGATCACTCGCCAGGGCGATTTGAGGGAGGGTGACAATAGTCGCAATAATGAGCAAAGCTCTAGCTGACATGGCTGGCCACCTCGCGGATGGTCAGCGCAGATACTTCTTCGATTGCATAAGCGGCCGCGCCTTTGGCCCACATCTGGTTGCCCCAGCCATGCACGCGGACCTCGGGTAGGGGGCCATCCACCTGAACCACCCAGCGGCGCATTTCCTCCACCACTTTGTCGGAGGACAGATAGCCAAAGGCCAATTGCGCCCCTGCCAGAACAATCATCTGGGGATCAAAGATATTGACGATGTTCGCCAGCCCCATCGCAAACATGCGCCCGGCGCGGTCGAGGATGGATTGTGCCATCGTGTCCCCATCGGCCACTGCCGCATATAGCGAGGCAAGATCCTTGTGACGTTCGACGCCGCTGGTGATATTGGCTTCGCGCAATAGCGCGTAGTCGCCGACATAGGCCTCTAGGCAGCCGCGTTGTCCGCATTGGCACAGCGCGCCTTCAAGCTGCACCTTGATATGGCCAAACTCTGCACCGCAGCCGCGCGCGCCGCGATAGATCTGATTGTCGATTACAATGCCCATCCCCACACCATGCTCGACCGTAACCACGACGAAGTTACTGCGGGTGTCGCCTTCGCCAAAAAGATGCTCGGCCTTAGCGACCAGATTGGCATCATTGTCGATAAAGACCGGCATGGTCAGAGAGCGACTAAGATGGCTGCCAAGATCAATGTTGCGCACATTGAGGGACGACGACCAGTAGATGAAGTTGCGTTCCGCATCCATCACACCTGCCATTCCAATGCCGACGCCAGAGATCTGATCACGGGCGAAGCCACCTTTGGCGCAGCTCTGATCCAAGGCCGCAACGATTTTTTCACATAGAGCATCTGGCGACATTTGTCCGCCACGTAGGGGCATCTCGTGGCTGACCAGTTCGGTGCCCTCAAAATCGGTGATCAGTGTTGTAATCGCATGATGGGACAGCTTCAGCCCAGCAATGCGGTGTGCGCTGCCGCGAACCCTAAGCGCGACACGAGGGCGTCCACGTTTGGCGTCGCGGGCGAGATCGGGGCTGACTTCCTCAATCAAGCCAGCCGACAAAAGCTCGGCGGTGATGGCGGTGACTGTCGCAGGGCTGATGCGAGTGATTCGGGCGATGTCGATTCGGGCGATCTGGCCCGCGGCACGAATGGTGTCGAAAACTTGCAAGCGACTGCTTTCGCGCAACTCGTCCGAATGTGAAAGCCTAGCCGATTTTGCCACTAAATTTCCTCCATGTTGTCAGGCCAGTTATCGCGTGGCGCGTCCCGCCGACAAGATATCCATCCGCATGATACATTATTTAATTTGAGTTTCAAAAAAAATAATGTTAGAGATAGCAGGACGGACATGCGGCACGGAGGCACGTAAGTGTTGCAGCAGTCCGCAACGATCCGAGGGAGGAATAACAATGAAGTTTCTGAGTGGAATCTCCGCGATCGCCTTTGCCGCGACAGCTGGCATGGCCTTTGCCGAGGATGTGACCGTTGGCGTGAGCTGGTCGAATTTTCAGGAAGAACGCTGGAAAACTGACGAGGCTGCTATCAAGGCTGCGCTGGAAGCCAAGGGGGCAACTTATGTTTCTGCTGACGCTCAATCATCGTCGGCTAAGCAATTGTCGGACATCGAAAGCCTGATCGCACAGGGAGTTGATGCGCTGATTGTTCTGGCGCAGGACGCCCAGGCTATTGGTCCGGCGGTTCAGGCCGCAGCTGACGAAGGCATTCCGGTTGTCGCATATGACCGCCTGATCGAAGACGGTCGCGCGTTTTATCTGACCTTTGACAACGTCGAGGTGGGCCGGATGCAGGCGCGCGCGGTGCTTGAGGCGCAGCCGAGTGGCAACTATGTGATGATCAAGGGTTCGCCAACCGATCCCAATGCTGATTTCCTGCGCGGTGGTCAGCAAGAGATCATTCAGTCTGCAATCGACAGCGGAGACATCAAGATCGTTGGCGAGGCCTATACTGATGGCTGGCTGCCGGCCAACGCACAGCGCAATATGGAGCAGATCCTGACAGCGAGCGACAACAAGGTTGATGCCGTTGTTGCCTCCAATGACGGCACTGCCGGTGGTGTTGTTGCTGCGCTGACCGCGCAGGGTATGGAAGGCATCGCAGTCTCGGGTCAGGATGGTGATCACGCAGCGCTCAATCGCGTTGCCAAGGGCACACAGACAGTGTCGGTCTGGAAAGATGCCCGCGATCTGGGCAAGGCTGCGGCTGAAATCGCGGTCGAGATGGCCGAAGGCGCCTCAATGGGCGACGTTGCTGGTGGTGCCGCATGGACCTCACCCGCGGGTACCGAACTTACGGCCCGCTTCCTAGAGCCGATCCCGGTCACGGCTGGCAATCTGTCGGTAGTCGTTGACGCAGGTTGGATCACCCAAGAATCACTGTGCCAAGGCGTGACCAACGGTCCGGCGCCATGCAACTAAGCAACGGCTAACCTGCCACTCGCTTTGTTTTAAACCAGCGCGCGCCCGTGAAAGGTCCAAATGGGGCCGGGCGCGCGTCCCCTTCAATACCGCTGATCACTGGAGTTCGGATATGACCGAAACCACGTCTCAGCCGATCCCCAAATACAGCAAGCGTGGCCTCTTCCAGCAATTGGAACTGGACGTCCGCCTATTGGGAATGATCGGTGCCTTTGTCATTTTGTGCGTTGGATTCAACATCCTGACGGATGGTCGTTTCCTAACGCCGCGCAATATCTTTAACCTGACCATCCAGACGGTTTCGGTGGCGATCATGGCCACGGGCATGGTGTTTGTCATCGTGACGCGCCATATTGATCTGAGCGTCGGGGCGTTGTTAGCAACCTGTTCTGCAGTGATGGCCGTGGTGCAGACTGATGTACTGCCGGATATGCTGGGGCTTGGTCTCAATCACCCGGCAACCTGGATCATAACCATGGCGGTTGGTCTGACGGTCGGCACGCTGATTGGCGCCTTTCAGGGTTGGATGGTTGGTTTCCTGACCATTCCGGCCTTTATCGTGACCCTTGGTGGGTTTCTCGTTTGGCGCAACGTTGCATGGTATCTGACGGACGGGCAGACGATTGGCCCGCTCGACAGTACGTTTCTTGTTTTTGGCGGCACCTCAGGAACGTTGGGCACCACGCTCAGCTGGGGGGTAGGTATCGTCGCAACCATATTGGCGTTAGCCGCCTTGTGGAGCAGTCGCCGTGCAAAGCAGGGGCATGGCTTTCCGGTGAAACCCGCCTGGGCCGAAGCTGTGATTGCCGGTACTATTGCGACCGCGATCCTTGGCTTTGTGGCGGTGTTGAACGCCTACCAGATCCCTGCCCGCCGTTTGGCACGGATGTTGGAAGCACAGGGTGAGACGATGACTGAGGGTCTGGTCGTCGGCTACGGCCTTCCGATTTCAGTGTTGATCCTTATTGCGACTGCCGTTGTAATGACCATTGTCGCGCGCCGCACCCGGTTTGGGCGCTATATTTTTGCAACTGGTGGAAACCCTGATGCGGCAGAGCTATCGGGCATCAACACACGCCTCCTCACAGTGAAGATCTTTGCCCTGATGGGTTTCCTTTGTGCGTTGTCGGCAGTTGTAGCTTCGGCGCGATTGGCCAACCATTCAAACGACATCGGGACATTGGACGAGCTGCGCGTGATTGCGGCAGCCGTGATCGGAGGCACCGCACTGTCAGGCGGATTTGGTACCATTTATGGCGCTATCCTTGGCGCACTGATCATGCAGAGTTTGCAATCAGGTATGGCTATGGTTGGCGTTGATGCGCCGTTTCAGAACATAGTCGTCGGCACTGTGCTGGTGGCTGCTGTCTGGATCGACATTTTGTATCGCAAACGTGTGGGGGCCCGGATATGAACACTGCAAAAGAGCTGCGCGCCTCGGGCGCTACCCCGCTTGTCGAAATGAAGGATATCTCGATCTCCTTTGGCGGCATCAAGGCTGTGGACCATGTCAGCGTCGACCTATACCCGGGTGAAGTCGTCGGGCTGCTCGGCCATAATGGCGCTGGAAAATCCACCTTAATCAAGGTTCTGTCCGGCGCCTACCAGATGGACGTTGGTGAAATCCGGGTCAATGGCGACAAGGTCGAGATTACCAATCCGCGGGATGCGCGAAGCCACAACATCGAAACCATCTATCAGACCTTGGCGTTGGCAGACAATCTGGATGCGGCATCAAACTTGTTTCTGGGCCGTGAGCTGGTGACACCGTTCGGTCTTGTAGACGACTCCGCGATGGAGGCCGAATGCCGCAAGATCATGAACCGTCTGAACCCTAACTTTCAGAAGTTCTCAGAGCCAGTGTCTGCTTTGTCAGGCGGGCAGCGTCAATCGGTAGCCATCGCACGGGCGGTCTATTTCAACGCCAAGATCTTGATTATGGACGAGCCGACTGCAGCACTGGGACCGCATGAGACGCAAATGGTTGCAGAGCTAATCCAACAGCTAAAAGCGCAGGGGATTGGCATCTTTTTGATCGACCATGATGTGAATGCGGTGATGGAGCTGTGCGACCGGGCCTCTGTCATGAAGAATGGCCAGCTGGTCGGTACCGTCGAGATTGAAGATGTGACCGATGATGATTTGTTGAGCATGATTATCCTCGGCAAACGCCCGGGCGAAGCGGCAGCCTGAACCGACAAGCAGACGAAACATTTCTGCAAGGGGCTGTCGTTGGCGGCCCCTTTCCTGTTCCAGATTGGTTGTCCTGATCAACACTAAAACCTACATAAGATGTAGATTTTGGAGAGATTGTAGATGCTGACGATTGGGACATTGGGAAAACGGACTGGTACCAAGGTACAGACCATCCGCTACTATGAGCAGATTGGCCTGATGCCAGAGGTTGGGCGCACGGCTGGCGGGCAGCGCCGCTATGATGAGAGCGAATTGGACAGACTGTCGTTTATTCGGCATGCAAGGCAGCTTGGGTTTGGACTGGAGGCTATCCGCGAGCTTCTGGATCTGACAGATCATCCGGGTCAGTCTTGCTCACATGCGGATTCTATCGCGCAGCGTCAGCTTAAGGACGTCGCGGATCGGATCGTCCGGCTTGAAGCGTTGCAAACCGAATTGCAACGGATGGTTGCTGATTGTGCAGGCGGCACAGTTGCTGAATGCCGGGTACTGGAGGTGCTGCGCGATCATTCGGAGTGTCTGACCAATCATCAGGAAATTGGCGCATGATCAGGGGGTTGTCAAATCTTGATCAGGCTTGAGCGCGCGTAACAGCATTCTTCGCTGATGATCCTGCCCGCCAAAGAATACAGCCAGTACACGCAGGCGTTGCGCCGCATCGTCTAGATCAAAGTAGAAAATTGCCCGACCTTTGGTGACACTGCGAAGACCGGTGGCGATGTCGGCGCGTAGGGAACCCTGGTGAGGCGCTTTGCCAAGCGCCTCCATTGCAGTGTCAATTTCGTTTAGGCGTGCAGCGGCGCGGTAAAACGCAGTCTCTCTATCCTCGCCAAAACGGAGTGCCGCATCGAATAGAAAATCGAATATCGCCTCCAGATCACCATCGATCGCTTCAGCACGATCAACTTGGTAGATCATGTTCCGCTCGTTTTTTGGCCAATAGATCGGCTGTCCGATTTGGGCCCTCAGCGGCGCTGACAAAATCACCTGCACGTCGATCCGCGATCAATGCGCGCAGGGCGGCCGTGTCAGCTGCGCGTGCATCAGTCTCTTCGCGCAATAATTCCAATCCTTGTTGGAGTACAGCACTGAGGCTTGCATACCGGCCTTCGGCTACCAGCGTGCGGGCAAAATCATCCTGTGCATCGGTCAAGGAAATCGAGGCTTTGACGCTCATAGTTGGACCTTGTCAGGTTGTTACGTTCAATATGAAGTATATGCTACTGAGTAGTATTTATCAATCCGGCGCCAAACGCGCCGCGCAGCGCAAGCAGGATCCAGCCAAACCCTGCGAGTGCCAGGATAACCCAGTTGCCGCTGCCCCATTGGTTGATGATGATCCCACCCAGTGCCCAGCAAATGGCGATGGTATAGGTCCAGGCTGTCGGGCTGCGTGATTGGACCATCAAGGCCACCGCCAGCGCTGCAATAAGGCAGAGGATTCCGGCCAGCTGTGCATTGACCAGACCGTAGCCGGGTGCCACGACGCTGACCGAAACAGCTGAGGCCGCAGTTAGCCAGCCGGCATACAGGCCAACCGGCCCGCGCTTCCAGATCCGCAAATGCCCGTCGGCGCGGTGCGTTGCTGAGATTGCGGTCACAGCCATGGCAATGATCATCACGGTGGCAAGGATTGGCGATGTGTTCGCGGCCCATAGCCAGAAGACCCCCAATGCTAGGCTGATTGAAAGCGGTTTGCGCATTGCGTGCCAAACTGGTCTTTCTGGGGCCTTGATCGCACCGAACCCAGACCCGACAATCAGCCATAGATAGATCACGCCCCAGATCGAAAACGTGGCCCCGATGGGTTGGATTACAGGATTTTGCTGCGGGTAAGGCAGTTGATCAGCCGTATAACCCGTAAATGGTTGCGTGATCAGCGGCGCTGCGGCGAACGCAACGGCAAGCGCTAGAGTAAGGTAGGCCAGTAGTGGTTTCTTCATGGGTATCACGACGTGCTTTCATTGAATGCAAGATGTGCTGGTAGTACAAAATTCTGGTATTTGATTTTCATATCAAAGTGTTAAAGGAAGTTTTCCAACTCCTCCAGCGATCCCGCTTCTAACGCTGGTTTATCGGTTCTTATGCGATTGATCCGTGGAAATCGCATGGCCAATCCACTTTTGTGGCGGCTGGATTTATTCAGGCCTTCAAAAGCAACTTCGAGCACCAGCTCGGGTTTGACAGCGCGCACCGGGCCAAACCGATCTGTGGTGTTGTTGCGTACAAAACGATCCAGTTTTCTCAGCTCTGCATCCGTGAACCCGAAATAGGCCTTGCCCACTGGGACCAGTTTATCGCCGTCCCACACACCGAAGGTGAAATCAGAATAGTAGCCCGAACGCTTGCCGTGCCCGCGCTGTGCATACAGCAAAACCGCGTCTACCAGCATCGGGTCGCGTTTCCATTTGAACCAGTGCCCTCGTTTACGTCCAGCGATATAGGCGCTTGCGCGACGCTTTATCATGATACCTTCGATCACACTATCCGGCGGATTGGCGCGCAGTTGTGCCAGATCTTCCCATGTGTCGAAGCGCAGCTGGTGGGACAGGTCAATGCGCGGTTCATTCAGTGCTGTGATGCAATCGTGCAGGGCGGTTTGGCGGTCGCAGAGTGACCGGCTGCGCATGTCCTCGCCATTCCAAATCAGAAGATCATAGACCCGCAGCGCGGCTGGATGGCTTGCCAACATGGCTTTACCGACTTTCTTGCGGCCCAGGCGTTTTTGCAGGTCTCCGAAGGGAGCAACATCATCGCGACGTTTGACCAGCAACTCTCCGTCAAGCGTACCGTCGAAATTCAACGCATCGATCACATCGGGAAAGGAGGCTGAGATATCTTCACCGGTGCGGGAGTAGAGCCGTCGAGTACCGTTGTCATTCACGGCCTGCACGCGAATACCGTCCCATTTCCATTCAGCGATAAAGTCAGCAGGTGCCAGGCTGGCCAGACCGTCAAGATCGGTGGCTGTTGATAACATGACCGGGCGGAATGGGGCAGCTGCAAGATTGACAGGTTTGTCGCCACCTTCGAGCCAGCCAAATAAGGGAAGATAGGGCGCCGTCAGTCCGTGCCATAGCTCCTCAATCTCGGTGACATCGACGCTGCCGAATTGCGCCAGGGCGCCGCGCGCAAGTTTAGCTGACACGCCAATCCGCAAACCGCCTGTGGCAAGCTTAAGATAGGCGTAGCGCTGTGATGGCGTCATTTGGGTGAGCCGCTGTGCGATAAGTGCGGGAAGCTGTGTCTTTGCGGTGGTTGCTAGTTCATCAACAGCTTCGCTCAGCTTAATAGTCGCGGACAGGCTAGAATGCGGCCATATGAGAGCAACGGTTTCCGCGAGGTCGCCGACGAAATCATAGGACAGGCGGAACAGTTCGGGGTCGGTTTCTTCGGCCACCAGCCCGCTCAGCAACGACGGTGTCACATTGCGCAGGACGAGGCCCCCGGTCAGCGCTGCAAGCGCATATCCACGTTCCGGGTCGGGGGTGGTTCGAAAAGCGCTTACCAGATGCGCGATTTTGCCATTTCTAGATGGGGTAAAAGCAAGTTGTTCGAGTAGATCAGCGAAAGCCTGCATCAATCGGCCTCCTCTTCATAGCCAACCAATCGTAGGGGGCGGGCGGCAATCTGGTTCAACTCACACCAACGAACTAATGCATCCTCGCGGCCATGGGTGACCCAGACCTGTGTTGGCGCCAACTCTTGGATGGTCCTGGTTAGGTCCGACCAATCCACATGGTCGCTCAGGATCAGCGGCAGTTCAACTCCGCGCTGGCGGGCGCGGGCACGAACCTGCATCCAGCCGCTTGCGAAGCAGATCACGGGTTCGGGAAACCGCTGCGCCCAAGTCGCGGCAAAGGCTGACGGCGGGCCAAGAATGATCTGCCCCTTAAAGGCGGCTTTGCCGTCCTTGGTGGTGGCGGGGCGCAAGTCGCCAAGATCAACCCCCTGTTCGATGTGGTAGTCGCATAGTCGTTGCAAAGCCCCATGGATATAGATTGGCTGATCCCATCCTGCTTGTCTGAGCAAGGCGATCACCCGTTGTGCTTTGCCCAGGGCATAAGCTCCAACGAGATGACACCGCTCTGGCTGGGCGGCGACGGAGCGCAGGAGTTTGTTGATCTCAGCGCGGGGCGAGGGGTGGTTGAAGACGGGCAGGCCAAAGGTTGCTTCGGTCACAAAGACGTCACAGGGGGCAAGCTGGAACGGCGCGCAGGCCGGATTGTCGACGCGGGCATAGTCACCAGATACTGTGATGGCTGTATCGCCATCATCCACCGTGATTTGGCACGAGCCCAGCACGTGGCCAGCGGGTGTGAAGCAGGTCTTTATGCCAGAAACCATGGTGCTGTCTTGCACCGGGATGCGGGTGTCGCAGAATGACTCGCCGTAGCGGATCGCCATGATGTCCAGAGTTTGTGGGCTGGCCCAGACGGTGCCATGACCTGCTCTGGCGTGATCTGCGTGCCCGTGTGTGATCATCGCGCGTGCTACCGGGCGCACCGGATCTATGTAGAAATCGCCCGCCGGACAGTACAGCCCTGCGGGCTGCGGATGCAGCAACTCTTCTGGCAGGCGGGGCGCTGACACGGGGTGTGCTCCTTCACAGCATTCGTAGGTATGTCGCAAAGAAATTAAGGCGCGCAGGGGTTTGGACAAGGGGGCGAAGGGGGAAGCAAACCGATGTCGCGGCATTTCCTGAAAATAGGAACCTTTGAACGTCTCTGAACGTTTCCACCTCTGGGGTGCGAACAACACAGCGAAAGCGCCGACCACCGAAAATAAGGAGATTGCCTGTGGCGCGGATTGATTTGACGCAGGGACCAGTCTGGCGTGCACTTGCAACTGTATCGGCCCCTATGTCGCTTGGCATTTTGGGGGTGCTGAGCGTCGGGTTAGCGGATGCGTATTTCCTTGGTCAATTGGGAGAGGCGCCTCTTGCAGCTGTGGGGTTCATTTATCCCGTAACAACCGCGGTGACATCGCTGTCAATCGGGCTTTCGGCCGGGGCCAATGCGGCGATTTCCCAGAGCGTCGGTCGCGGTGACAGCGAAGCAGAAACAAACCGTCTGGCTGTACATGCAATCTTGCTTGGAGTAGTGATCGCGTTGTTGGTCGCGCTGATGTTTCACCTCGGCGCAGGGGCATTGTTTTCGCTGATGGGCGCCAAGGATGATGTTCTGAAGGAGGCACAATCCTATGCGCCGTTCTGGGCGCTTTCCTTTCCCTTTTTGGTTGGTATGGCCCTGCTGAATGCGGTGTTTCGCGCGCATGGTGACGGTGCAACCGCAGCCGTAATTATGCTAATCGCTGCGCTTCTCAATATCGCCCTGGATCCCATTCTTATATACGGGCTTGGTCCGATACCTGAGATGTCGACTGCCGGGGCTGCGCTGGCGACTGCATTGGCACGTATCTTCACTCTTGTGGTAGCGTTCATCTACGCGTTGCGCGTCGGAGCGATCAGCCGGCCCAAGATATTACTTGATGGGATCGGCAGCTCCGTCTGCGAGGTGATCCGTGTTGGCTTGCCTGCGGCATTTTCCAACGCGATCAACCCGGCCGGCATGGCGATGGTGACCGCGGCTGCGGCCACATTGGGAGACACCGTCGTGGCCGGGCTTGGTGCCGCGCAGCGTGTGCAATCGGTTGCTCTGGTGCCTCTGTTGGCTTTGTCAGCTGGAATAGGGCCAGTGGTGGGGCAGAATTGGGGAGCGGATCAAAACGGACGCGCCCGTATTGCGGTGTTGCGATCCTGGCAATTCTGCTTGTGCTACGGTCTTGCTGCAGCGGTAGTATTGACCATATTTGCACCACAGATTTCTGGGTTCATCGCCTCTGATGTTGCCGCTGCTGACAGGGCAGCACAGTATCTGCGCATCGTCAGTTGGAGCTTTCTAGGCTACGGCGTCCTAGTGACTGCGAATGCTGCTATGAATGCACGTTCGAAGGCGGTCTGGTCCATGGGGTTGAGCCTGGCGCGGATCTTTGTCGTCTACGTCCCATTGGCCTGGCTGGGGGTTTGGATGTTTGGCTATCCGGGCATCCTTGGGGCTGCTATTGCGGCCAATTTTGCTGCCCTGCCCGGTGCCTATTTCGCGGGCCGCAAAACTGGGTTGGTCGGGGAATGATACGCGCTCGTCGGGACGTGGCGGTTGGACAGCACGTATGTCGAAGATTGAGGTATTCAGGGGCCTGCTCTGCCCGCCAGCCAATGTCTCATCTGAGTATCTGGATCGGCCCGAAACGAATTGGCCGCCCACGAGAGTGGACGGCCAATCACCTGCTAGCTCATCACCATGATCGATTTCACGTTCACGAACTCTTTCATGCCAAATCCACCATGCTCACGCCCATAGCCAGAATCCTTGACACCACCGAAGGGCATGTTGGGGATCGCCAAGCCAAAACCGTTGATAAAGACCATGCCAGTGTCGAAATGGTCGCGCGCCAGCGCGATTGCCTTGTCAGTATCTGTTGTCATAATGCCACCGCCGAGGCCAAAACGGCTGTCATTGGCGATACGCATCGCATCATCGGCATCCTTGGCACGGATCAGCGCGGCGACTGGACCGAACAGCTCGTCATCGTAGGCGGGCTGGCCGGGGGTAACGTTGTCCAGGACAGTGGCGGGGTAGAAGAAGCCGTCGCCGATGGGTATTTCGCCACCGCAGAGAATTTTGGCACCAGCCCCGACGCTGTCTTCTACCTGCTGATGTAACTCTTCGCGCAGATCTTCTCGGGCCATGGGTCCAATGTCAGCCTCATCTCCTGTAGGGTCGCCGGGTTTCAGATTTCTCATCGCCTTTACGAAGGCATCGCGGAACGTATCGTAGATCGCATCGACTACAACAAAGCGTTTGGCTGCAATGCAGGTTTCACCGTTATTGTAGGTCCGCCCGCTGACGCAGGTTTGAACGGCGGCCTCGATATCGGCGTCCTCTAAGACGATGTATGCATCGTTCGAGCCCAGCTCCAAAACGGTTTTCTTGACCGCTTCGGCAGCCTTGGCACCGACCTTGCGGCCAGCGCCGTCACTGCCGGTCAACGTTACGCCGCGTACAAGATCGTGGCCGATCAGATTGTCTGATTGATCATGCGAGATTACCAGAGCCTGAAACAGCCCCTTGGGCAGATCTGCGGATTCGTAGATTTCTTGTAGCAGCTGGCCGGAGCCTGTCACGTTGGAGGCATGTTTCAGCAGCACCCCGTTGCCCGCGATTAGGCTGGCGATAGAAAAGCGCACAACCTGATAGGCCGGAAAGTTCCATGGTTGAATGCCGTAGACAATACCCAAGGGCGAGTAGTAGATATGCCCCGTCTTGCCGCCTTCGATATTACGCTCCTCAGGGGCAAATGCCTTTGGCGCTTCCCCGGCACTGTAGTCGCAGATTGCGGCGCACAGGTCGATTTCCTGATGGCTTTGGGTCAAGAGCTTGCCCATTTCATCGGTCATCAGTTCCGCAAGCTCTTCCTTTCGCTCGCGCAGGGCTGTTCCGATTGATTTGATAATCTCGGACCGCTCTTCTACCGGGGTCTGGCGCCAGACCAGAAAGGCCTTGTGGCAGCTTTGTACAGCATCTTCTACAGCGTCGTTGCTCAGAATTGGGTAGCTGTTCAGAGTTTCACCTGTGGTTGGGTTCACTGTGGTGACGGTATCAGACATGATTGGCCTTTCCATTTGGCGGCAGAGGAGGATGCCTTTGCCTAATCTCATGGGCACAACGTGAGGTGGCTGGCAGAGTTCCCGAAAATCGCGAAGACGTGAGGTCGTCTGATTTTGCCGCCCTAATTGTGCAACCTGCGCACGACCAAGGATTGCGTTGCTGATCGCGGGAACATATAGTGAACAAATGACAAAGCAAACACTGGATCAGAAGCTCGCCATATTAAGCGATGCCGCTAAATACGACGCGTCCTGCGCATCGTCAGGGTCGATAAAACGTGACTCTCGCGATGGTAAGGGGCTTGGATCAAACGAAGGTACGGGTATCTGCCACGCCTATGCGCCCGATGGTCGCTGCATCAGTCTGCTGAAGATTCTGATGACGAATTTCTGTATCTATGACTGCACTTATTGTGTAAACCGAGTGTCGTCGAACGTACCACGTGCACGATTTTCCGTGGATGAGGTGGTGAAGTTGACCATCGAATTCTACCGGCGCAACTATATCGAAGGGCTGTTTCTCTCCTCTGGTATCATCCGCTCGCCGGATGCCACCATGTCGGATATGGTGCTGATCGCGCGCAAGTTGCGGCAGGAAGAGAATTTTCGCGGTTACATTCACCTCAAAACGATCCCGGATGCCACGCCTGAATTGATCGCTGAGGCAGGCCTGCTGGCGGATCGGCTGTCTATCAACGTCGAGATGCCAAGCGATGCAGCCGTGCGTGAACATGCGCCGGAGAAGGATCCAAGCCAGATCCGCAAGGCGATGGGTGATGTTCGTCTGCGCAAAGAGGCGGCAAACGATAAAAGCCATACGGGCAAACGCCCGCCGCGTTTTGCGCCGGCGGGTCAGTCGACTCAGATGATTGTGGGGGCGGACGGGTCAAACGATGCTCAGGTTCTGGGCCAGTCCACCCGGCTCTATTCCAGTTACAAACTAAAGCGGGTCTATTATTCTGCGTTTTCTCCGATACCGGACAGCTCTGCCAAACTGCCTCTGATTTCGCCCCCGCTGCAGAGAGAACACCGGCTGTATCAGGCAGATTGGTTGTTGCGGTTTTATGATTTCCAACTGGATGAGATCACATCGGTCACGCCAGATGGCAATCTGGACCTGGATATCGATCCGAAGTTGGCTTGGGCCTTGGCGCACCGTGAGATGTTTCCGTTCGATGTGAACAGAGCGAGCCGGGAAATGTTGCTGCGGGTGCCGGGGTTCGGGGTAAAGACCGTAACCCGGATCCTGACCACCCGACGGCACCGAATGCTGCGCTACGAGGACCTGATCCAGATGGGGGCTTCGATGAAAAAGGCGCGGGCATTTGTGGTGGCGGGCGGTTGGACACCCGGCACGCTGACCGATAGCGCCAATCTGCGTGCACGGTTTGCGCCGCCGCCGGAGCAGCTGGCATTATTCTAATGTACCGTGCGGAAATTTCATCCATCGGAGCGGCGATCGCCTGGCGCAAGGCGGCACGTGGGTTCCTGTCAAATGCAATCCCGCCCGAAGAGATCCTATGGGGAGAGGGTGCGGTCGTGCCTGACCTTTTTGGACAGGAGGCTACAGCGCCACCAATAGGCGAGTTCAAGGTACCACGAAGCTTTGTCGCGTTGGCGGATCATGTCGTTTGGCACAGCGATCCCAGCCGCTTTGCGCGGCTATATGCGTTGCTCTGGCGCATGAGGCGCGAGCGCGGCCTGATGAGCGACCGCGGCGACAGTGAATTGGCGCATCTGCGGCGTATGGAAAAGGCGGTTTTGCGCTGCAAACACAAAATGAAAGCCTTTGTTCGCTTTCGTGAGCTGGGGGATCCCGAGGCAGCGCGCCGGTCCTTTGCGGCCTGGTTCGAACCTACGCACCACACCGTAGAGCCTACAGCCACTTTTTTTGTCCGCCGCTTTGCCGATATGGATTGGCGCATTCTTACATCTGATGTGTGCGCGATCTTTGAAAGCGGTGACTTACGGTTTGAGCCGGGGCGCCCGAAACCTAACCTGCCCGACGACGCCAACGAGCAGCTTTGGGTCACGTATTTCCGTAATATTTTCAATCCGGCGCGTCTGAACGTACAGGCGATGCAGTCGGAGATGCCTAAGAAATACTGGAAGAATATGCCTGAGGCGGCTGTCATTCCCGATTTGGTCGCCTCAGCGCCTGCGCGGGCCCGCGCTATGGCTGAGGCGGCACCAACGCTGCCACCGCTCCGCGCGGCACGGGTACAGGCGCAGTTGCCTGCAGCCAATCCGTGGTGGCAGGGCACTGTAGGAGACCTGCCAAACGCGATTAATGCGTGTACGCGCTGCCCTTTGCACGAAAATGCGACACAGGCAGTACCAGGCGAAGGCCCCCCAAGTGCAGATCTGATGATTGTGGGTGAGCAGCCGGGAGATCAGGAGGATCTTATCGGGCGTCCATTTGTTGGGCCTGCGGGACAGCTGTTTGACCAGCTTGCGGCTGAGGTCGGCCTGTCAAGGACAACCGCCTATGTGACCAATGCCGTGAAGCATTTCAAATTCACTGCAAAGGGACGTCGACGACTGCATCAGCGTCCTAATGGGGCGGAGATTGCTCATTGTCAGGTGTGGCTGCGAGCTGAGCTGGAACAGGTCCAGCCAAAACTGATCCTGGCACTTGGAGTAACTGCTACCGAGGCGTTGCTTGGGTCAGGCGAGGATATCCTGCGGCGACGAGGCAGTATCGAATATCGCGCCGACGGGCAACCAGTGCTGATTACGCTACACCCATCTTATATATTGCGGCTGCCTGACCCAACACTGCGGGCCCGTGCAATCGAGAACCTGCGCGCAGATTTGCGACTTGTGGACGGCTGGTTGGCAAAGTCCGTTTCCGACCAACAAAAGGCGACGGTGTAGTAAGCTAGTCGGTGCTGGTTGTGCTTGTCGATCCAGACGAGCCGATCCCCGCGATCAGTGCCAACCCGAACAAACCGATTGCAGGCGCAATCATTGGCGCGAACTGACCTGCGACGGGTTCTATAAGCAGGAGACAATCCTCCTCTTCTGCGTTGCTGTCGTCGTCACAGTCAAACTGGTTGTCTTGTCGCTGCGTGGTCTGGGCATAACCTGTCTGTACAGCGAGACCTAAGGCAAGCATGGCGACGATGATGCGGCGCATGGAATATCCCTTTCTGTTCAATCTGATTAATTGACCGCTGCTGCAACTGGTGTGGTGATCAGCGATGGTGTGATCTGGCGCAGCGTGCGGCCCCATTTGGTCACTGGGTTTTCGGCAACAAAAACAACGTCATCAGGGCGCAGTTGAAACTTGGTTGCAAGAGTCAGATTGGCGGCACTGCTTGCATTCAAATGCCACGCGGTGACGGCGCCGAATTCGCGCGGGTCGCTGGAGGCGCGCAACACGTAGACCTGAGAAACATCACCGGTTTCCCGCGCAATTCCGCCACCTGCATCATACAACGCATCGGCAAGAGAGGCCTGACGTTCGTAGGGCAGTGGGTAGCGGGTTTGGATGTCGACCTCGCCGGCGAGATAGACAAAATCGCGATCATTGGCGCCGAGCGTCTCGCGCGCTTCGAAGGTGCTGCGCTGCTCGGCATTATCGTTTCGGCGCAGGGAAATCGCGGTGTTCAGTTCGCTTAACTCCTGTGCCCGTGCCGCTAATGTGGTCTGCTTCAGCCGAATCTGCTGCTCAAAGAACCTTTCGGCTCGGTTGAGGTTGAAATCCGTGTCCACAAACACCGCATCTCCCGATACCAGACGGGTGTTCTGAAGATCGGGGCTGGCGTAGAAATCTTTCAAGGGGATCTGGTAAAGCGTGCCGTTCCGAAAAATCCGTACCGAGCTGACGTCGGTATCAGAGACCGACACGCTGCCTGCGGCGGCCAAGGCCTCGCTCAGGTACAGCGGGGTCAGCGTGATAGGCAAGACGCCAGGCTTGCCGACAGCACCGCCAACAGACACGCGGCGTGAGTTGAATTCTGCGATTTCCAGGCTGAAGGTGGGATCGAACTGTGCCTCTACCAACTTCTGAAACAACAGCTCTTCCGCATCTTCGATAGTCAAGCCGGCAATGCGCACACGTCCGACATCGGGAATATTCACGGCCCCATCATCCTGCACGGTATACCCATTGCGGCTGTTTTGGGCAGCCAGCAGACCTGACAGTTCCTCCAGCGTGTTGCGGGTAGACGGGGTCGCCAACATCACGACATCCCCAACTCCGATGCTATACGGCATGGCGGGTGCCTCAGGCGGGCGTTTCAGTACCAGCTGTTGGTTGCGGACACCGACCTGCGTTGACGGTGCGTCGGGCAGACGGCCGGAGCCGCGAACAGATATACCGGCTCCAGTTCCGGCAGAACGCGCATAGGCATCGGGCAGCGACTGCGGTGCATACGGCGCGCGATTTGCTTGGATTACCGTCTCACCGGTTAGCGGTATAACCCGGACCTGCGTGCCATCACCCGCGCCGGGGATGACATCAGAGCTGCGATAGACGGTCGAGCATCCTGCCAGCGTAAGCGTGGCGCAGCAGATTATGGAAATCAGGCGCAAGGTCTTTCCTCCGGTCGGGGTGGTGGTGGCGCGATGGGTGTCGCCTATGGCACAGCGGGTCATCGCGTCACCCGCAGTCTGGTCGTCATATTTCCCAGGAATGGCCCAGTCCATTGGCGGCTTTGGATCAATGTGTTGTCACGGGTTCGCAGCCAATAGAGGTTGAGAAATCGCTGATCTGGATTGATGCAGGTCTCAGCCATCAGACGAGTCGTGATTTCCATGCCATCAATTCTCAGGATCCGCGCTCCGCGCGTTTCTATGTCACAGTGGTAACTGCGGGTCTCAATTTCATTGTTCCCAGTGAGATAGCTGTGGAACCGCTGCGACGATCCTAGATCTTGTTCAAATATTCGCTGTCTGGACTGATCCAGATCTACTGCCATCAAACCCGCACCAAACCCGCGCGTTGCGCGCAGTAGGCCGCGGTCGGTTTGCAGGCTTGCGCCGTCTGATGACAGCCAGGTTACCAGACCGGCGCGGTGTGTTTCTGCAACCATTGTGCCTGCGATACCGGTTTTGATGAAACTGACCTGCATTTGCGCGGCGCCATTGGCCGCAAGTGCCGTCATGCGGGTCATCGAGGGGGCTGCTGGCGGTTGGACGATCTGTTGCAGGCTGACGATCTCACGCTCGTCATTGGTGCAGCCCGCAACCATCATACTGACCATGACCGCAAGAGAGGTCGCAATTCGGCGGTGTTGTCGCAGAGATGTCATCTGGCGTACCGACCCCACTGTGCGGCAAGAGCGCGACCACGATTGTCACGCACTTTCTCATAAAGACGGTTCTGAACGTTGAGCCGCGCGCCACCATCACGCAGAACGGGGCGGATCACCTGGGTAATGTTGCGGCGTGATGGTGTTCCAGTGAGCCAAGACAGCGGAACCTCAACACGGATCCCTTTATCGAAGGAGCCTTCGCCGAACTCTTCGTAGGAAACATCGGTCAGGGTTGCAAATGCACCTACCTTGAAACCGTTGTTAAATTCACGATCGACAGTAACGGTGGTGCCCCAATCCCCTGCAAGATATCGGCCCATGTCGACCTGAAAATGATAGTCGCCACGCGTTTTGTAATAGACCGAAGCATGGCCTGTCACCACATCGTAGTCCTGGAATCCAAACTGTCCGTCGAAATCGCGCTGTCGGGCGTAGTTCAGCTCTGCTCCCAATGCGAGGCTATTGCCAACAGGGAACCACAATAGTTCTGCCGAAACGCCGCCAAACATCTGTTCGAGGTAACCAGCCGTTACACGGGCAAACAGATCCTCACGGGGGCGCCAGGCATATTCTGCAGTGAGATGGCTGAGACGAAGATCGGATTCTGACGCGTACCGCGCCCAGTCGGAACGAACTTTTGGCAGGACAGAGTTGGATGGACGGGCGGTTGCGTCCAGGTTCCCCACCACAGGCTGACGCAATTGTCCGGCAATGGTCAAACCTGTCGTCGGCTGATACGCGGCCTTAAGCTCAGCGCCGACTTCATAGCGGAGTGGTTCATCCGGGTCGAAAAATGATAGCTGAGTGTACGGCCCAAATCGGTAGGTTAAGCGCGGGAAAGCATTGATGTTTTTCGCACCGGGGATGACTGCAGGAGCGTCTTCGACCTGTGCGCGGGCCAGGCCGCGCCAGGCACCGTCCAGATCGTCTTCCAGTTCATATAAGTCGCTGCGCTGGCTTTTGATGCGAGTGGTCGGCAGGCCATTTTCGGCTAGCGTGACCTCAAACTGTTGAAGCTGTTGTGGCAGCGTATTCGCCATCACGCGCGTGGTACGCCCAACGGCCTGAGCGGCGGCACCGTAGCGCAGATTCTCGACAGTGATCCGCGCCCGGCTGCCTTCGCGTTCAAAACCGATAAGGCGAATGCCCTCGGCTGCGAGTTGGGTGTTCAATACATCATACAAACGGGCGGGTTCTGGCGTGGCGTTGTTTCCCTGCGCGAGGTTCCAACTGGACAGGGCTACTTGTTCTGCGGGTTTCAGGGCAGGGGCAGCAGCCCCATGGCCAGCTGGTGATGCGGCGCGACGTGGGTCGAACGCATAGCTGAGCTGTACAGCAAGGGCGGAGCCGTTTATGTAAGAGCCGCCCAGCGTTACACCATTGTCGAAACGATAGGATGTACCGATGTTGATAGGTGAGTCTACATCCGTCAGCCCGCGCTGCGTTTCAGCGGTGTAGGTGTCAGAGGAATATTCAGCCATTACCGACCATTGCGGCGTCACATTCCAACGTAGTCCGCCGAACAAGGCAGCGTCGCCACGAAACCAGTTACCAAAATCCAGCTGACCGGTGGTTGAAATCCCGCCTGCGTTTGAATCTGCACGGGTATCGAACCGCCCATCAACGACAGTGAGCGGGTTGCGCTGTCCACCCCGTCCCGCAAGTCGCCCCCAACCAATCCCACCGGTCACAGAGACGTTTGGTGTTAGATGTTTCGTTGCGACGAGGTATTCGCTTGCATAGACGCCTGTTCCACCGAAATCACGTAGACCAAGGGCAATGGCCGGTCCTGCCGGAGTTTCTCTGCGCAGCTGGAAATGAACGTCAAAGCTACGGTCATAGCGGCTAAGACCAACTCCGGCATCAAAATCCCGCAAATAGCTGTATCGAAAGCTGCCATAGACACTGGGCAATAATTGAAAGGTCAGAGTGTTTCGGCTGGTGTCTTTAAAATTTGACGTGGTCAGTGCCAGGGTGCCATCCGGCAGCACCTCGGCTGTGGGAATGTCGATCAAACCGGGCGTGCCATAGGTTGACAGCGTTTGGGCTGGTGCCTGCATGGCAACCAGCTGGCCACTGAGCGCACCCAGGCAGCCAATCATAAGATATGCGTGTACCCGCATTCCCACCCAGCCTCGTCGTGCCCACCTTTTTTGGTGGTGCGTTATTCACACTGCGCCTAACCCCGCCTAACACTACGACAGCAAAGCGGTCGATTGAAAAGCGTCAGGCCCCCACGGAGCAGTGATTATGTTCAAAAGGTTAATTACCAGATTTTGGCGGAAGCGGCAAGATTTCGCAGCTATCGACCCCGGATTGCGCTTTTATGTGATAGGTGATGTCCACGGATGCGACGACCTGCTAGCGCAGCTATTGGAACAGTTGGACCCGGGTGTTCCCGTGGTTTGCCTGGGGGACTATGTGGATCGTGGTGAGCAAAGCTCCGCGGTACTGCGCCGCCTAATGGCGCAGCCAGAGGTGACGGCACTGATGGGTAATCACGAGTCCATGCTACTGGATTTCCTACGCGACCCGAGTGCCAACGCCGCTGCCTGGCTGCGCAGTGGTGGTCTGCAAACACTTGCAAGCTTTGATGTTGGTGGGATCTCTGAGCGTTCATCTGAGATGGCTTTGAAAAAAGCCGCAGATACTCTGGCAGATGCGATGGGGGGGGAGATGATCGAATGGCTACGCAATCTGCCGTTGTCCTGTCAGTTCGGAAATGTCTTTGTTGCACACGCAGGGGCGGATCCGGGTGCGCCTGTTACGACCCAATCTCGTCAGGCCTTGTTATGGGGGCACCGGGAGGCGCGGCTGACCCCCCGTAGCGATGGTGTTTGGGTTGTTCATGGCCACTGGATCGTATCCGAACCCATAGTCGAAGAAGGGCGTATCGCGCTCGATACAGGGGCGTTCGCGACAGGTCGTTTGACGGCGGCAGAGCTACGTCCCGGTAGTGTGCAGTTCATTGGCATGTCGCGATAACAATTCTACAAGGTCAGCCCGCGATCTTGCGCATTGCCATTTCGATGGGGCCGTGTTTCGCCCAACGCGACCACAGGAGCGCATAGACCGTTGCAAAGGCGCAGAAGATGAGAGCTGCCAGAAGGGCCGTTGCGGCCGTCTGCCCGCCCAATAGACCCAATTCTTCAAGCGTACCCATCCCGATAAGGATATGCGCGATATATAGCGTCAGGGTCTGCCGCCCTGCTGGGACCAAAAGCTTTGCAATGCCAATGCGTTGCAGCACAGGTGCTAGCAACAAACATGTGCCAATCACAATGCTGGCAGCTGACAACCCGGCAATCATGTACAGGGGCATTGGTGGGATTGGCAGTGTCGTCACCAGTTGAGCCAGCTCCAGGTTGATATCGCTTAGACGCCTGACGGCCAGCTGACTGAGCCCCCCGACACCCAAATAGATTACCAAGCCAAATAGGCTAAGACCGACCTGAAATTTCCATTTTTGGAGCGGTAAGCGAGACAGAATGATACCAAAAAGCAGGAACGCAAACCAAGGTACTACCGGATGCCATCCATTGAACAATAGGTGTCGAAGAAAGCCACTGAACGTCCAAAGATCAGAGTAAGTGTAGAGTTTCCAATCCCAGCCTGCATCATAATCCAAAGTGAAAATCATCACGGGGAAGGTCAGGATCAATGTGACAACCAGGGCACTTAGCTGTTTTGTCGACGCTCTCAAAAGGAATGCACCAAGCAGAAAGTAGATCGCGTAATAATGCAGGATATCTGCATCGAAGATCACCATGTTGACCAGGCCGAGAGCCATCAGAAATGTAGCGCGACGTATGGTAGTCGAGATGGTACTTTGTTCGGATCGTCTGGCCGCGAGTCCTAACCCTATGCCGGCTAAAACGACGAAACAGGCGGCGGCCCGCCCTTCCAGCGCAGTGGTGAATGCGACGATAAGGCCGGTACCTCCTTCCGCACCCATAGCAATCTTGAAATTGACAATGACCATTCCAGCAAACGCAATATAGCGCGCAAGATCAAGCCCTTGTAGGCGGACGGTGGAGGTTTTGGGGTGCATAATATTTCCTATTGAATGAACGTCCGTTCATTATATGGAAGCTTGCCAAAATTATTCAACACAGATTTACGCAAAGCCTCGGATGCGTAGAGATCAGGCCACGCGTAGGTTTGTTGATCGCTCGCGACCTCTTGATGTGGCAAAGCGTGCTACATCACCTGAACGGAGTAGCAAAACAGGCTGATTTCGCACGAATGATACGTCATTTCGCCTAGCAATGTTGCATGAGTGGCTGTTTAGATTGAGCTGTGCTGACTGCAGCAGCCTGGCAAAAGTTGAATAAATCGCTCCTTGACTAAAATTTTGGTGACATCCTATCGTATGATTTATCGGTAACCTAATGGTGGGTTTTTCTGGTTTTGCCCAGTACGGGCGGCGCCGAATTGGCGATTGTGGAGTGATTGGTAGATATGCCGAATGCTGTTTTGAACGATGTGTTGGAATTGGAAGATTGGCTCGAATACATCGGGGGCGCTGTAGCTTATAGTGGTAATACGGATTTGTTGGCCGCGTTTAACGCGAGTAATGTAACGCAGCTGACGGTAGGGGAGTTCCTTGCGATCATTGATGCCGCGGAACAGGCGATTCTCGCGATAGATTGGCAAGAAATCGTGAGCCAAGTTGCGGCGCTACTGGAGACGCCGATTATTTCAGAACAACTGACAGCCGTGGAAAAACAGGCTATTCTTGATGCCATCGCACAAATTGAACCCAGTGATATTACCGACGGTTTCGACCTATTGCGCACGGAATTCGCAGGGATCGAAACAGGAACCCTGGTTGTCGATGCACTGAATATTGTCGGCGTAGAGACACCTGTTGGGACGGCCGCCAACGATGTGCTTACGGGCACCGTTGGTAGTGACGACGTCGGACTGGCGGCTGGAGATGATGTCTTTGTCGCCGGGCAGGGCGACCTTGGTAACGACACGATCCGGGGTGGCGCCGGGAATGACACAATCAACGGGGGCTCTGGGCAGGATGAGCTGTTCGGTGGTAGTGGTGAAGATCTGCTACGAGGCGGTTGGGGATCCGACCTGATGAAAGGCGGTCGCCAAGCTGACGTGCTGAATGGCGCGCAGGGTCGCGATACCATCTATGGTGAAGGTGGAGCTGATCGCCTTGACGGTGGGTCAGGAAATGATCGGCTGGTTGGTGGTGCGGGTCATGACACAATCCTCGGTGGAAGCGGTATTGATCGACTGTTTGGTGGCAGTGGTAACGACAGTCTTGTCGGCGGCGCACAGGCAGATTACTTTATTTTCCGTGGTAACTTTGGTGATGACACAATTCGTGGCTTTGCAGCGCGAAGTGATGCAGAGAAAATTGACCTGAGAGCGGTTGCGGCGATCTCTGATCTCACTGACCTTCGGGGCAATCACCTCTCACAGGACGGCAACAATGCAATAATTGAAGACGGTCTTGGCAATACGATCACGTTGCTAGGCGTTGACATAGATGACCTAGGTACAGGTGATTTCTTGTTTTGAGGTATAGTGCAAATTCCGGCCGCGCATTACGTTGCGCGGCCCAATTTCTTTATGGCAACGGCCGAGATATCGGACCACTCTGGCAGTCTTTGGTCATCTAGCCTAGGTCGCGCAACAGCGCCTGCGAGGGCGTCCCGGTAGCTGGCAACCCACGACTTTGCTGGTACGAGCGGATTGCCTTTTCGCTATTGGGTCCAATCACGCCATCTGCGCCATCAGTGTCAAAACCCTTTGCGGTCAGGCGCTTTTGTAGGGCGATGCGATCGTCCTTGGTCAACCCATTGGCATCTGGAGGGAAGTTGCTGTGCAGAGGCCCTGCGCCACCAATACGATCGGCCAAATGGCCGACGCCAATCGCATAAGCGTCTGAGTTGTTGTAGCGTTTGATGGCGCGGAAATTTTTAGTCACGGCAAACCTTGGTCCGCCGGATTGTGGCTGGATCACACTGCCGCTAGCGGGTGTAGAGCCGACCACTTCTTGTCCCCAACGTTGTCCTCGGGTCCAGCCATTGCGGGCGAGATAGGCGGCGGTTGAGGCGAGAGCATCGCTGGGATCTTCGGACCAGATGTCGCGGCGTCCGTCACCTGTAAAATCGACGGCAAATGCCTGATAAGACGTCGGAATGAACTGGGTATGGCCCATTGCACCGGCCCAGCTGCCCGTCATTCGCTCGGCGGTTATGTCGCCGTTCTGCAGAATCTTCAGCGCAGCAATCAGTTGTTTTTCAAAAAACGCGCCCCGGCGGCCATCGAATGCCAGTGTTGATGTCGCAGAGATCACCGGTACGTCGCCGCGGCGTTCCCCAAAAAAGCTCTCTAGCCCCCAGATTGCAGTGATGATTTCCGCATCGACACCATAGGTTTTCTCAAGCGTGGCAAGCGTGCTGCGATGGCGGGCAAAGGCGGCACGGCCCTTGGTCACCCGTTCGTCTGAGGCTGCGATCGAGAGATAGTCTTCCAGGCTGCGCTTGAATTCTGTCTGATTGCGATCACGCTTGATCACGCCCGGCAAATAGCCTGCGCCGCGAAATGCTGTGGAGAGTGTGCTACTGGAGATGCCGTTAGCAGCGGCGCGCTGACGGAAACTGGCAACCCAAGCGTCATAGGCGCTGTTCGGCACCGGGCGTAGATCAGCGGGCAAGCCACCGCTCTGGACTGAGGGGGCGTTGTTGCCCGTGACCCCGCCACTACAGGCCCCAATACCAAGCGCCATCAGGCCAAATCCAAAGCTGCGTCGTGAAATTGTCATCTGCCTGCCTGCTTTTCGCTGCCGTTTTTTACACAGTAGCGGATCGCTGCTGCCCTGCAAGGTGAGGCAGGCAACAATTCGCCAATGTTTCTAGGCATATCTTATTCTATGGGATCAAGGCTCGTGGTCAGACGATAAAACTCCCGCTCCTCTGACGTCAGTAGGTAGATCTCATCTGCGGGTGTTACCAGTGCATGCTGCATCAAGAGCGGGTCGACCCCCATATCCTGTAGGTAGCGCATGACATCGCCCTGGCCGCGCTGGATTTGTTCAACTGCGACAAAGGCAGGCAGCACAGTGTTCTGACCAAAGTAGTGCTGGTGAACCCCAACCATGGCATCCTGGTCAGCGTAGCGCGCCACCCCAGCGGCCAGTACATAGGGGCACGCCGATAGGCAAATATCGCTCGCGCTCATCACGGTATTCATTTTGCGCTCGCGTATTGTGCGACCGATGTCCAGTGCGTCACGCACGGATCCGCCCGGACTGTTGAGATAGACCAGTGTGGGCGGGGTATCCTGCGTTGCAAGATATTCAGTGAACCTGGTCGCGTCACCTTCGGCGATACGACCGGTAAGGGTCAACACTGTCTTGCCCTGCCACTGTGGCGTGGCAAAGGACAATCGGCTTGGCATGTCATCTGTGGTCGGCAAGGGGCGGCTGCCGGGTGAGGGGGCACGGGCCGGCAGCCGGTCAGGAGTGAAGCGTCTGGTCTGATCTCCGGGGCCGATTGGATCTGTCAGTCCCGGCGCGTTCGACGGCCAGGCGAGACGGGGCAAGACCTGTGCCAAGTCAGTGCCAAGTAGGGCGGCAGCAAACCCCAACTGTACAGCCAGCGCCCAACGCAGCACGCGCCAAGTGTCTGGACGTTTTTGGCTGCGCGATGCTGAGATCGGCCTAGGCTCGCGACGTTCAGTCGGCACGGCGCTGATCGTCCAGTTTGGCAATATCAGCGCCTTGAATTTCGGCTGACGGATTGTTGTCCGGTGCTGTCGAGACTTGCTGACTGGGCGTGACAACAGGGCCGACGCGATCCAGCGAGGTGTCGATATCGCGGATTGCAGCCACGGCTGCGCGCAGCTCTGCCAACGTCATCGTATCCTCGGTTGTCGCGCCCTCGCGTCCGGCACGTATCGCGCCCTGTGTGATAGCAACGATCAGGACCAACACGGCTGGCAAAAGGTCAATTGCGATGGCGCCAGCCCAAGACGGAACAAAGTTGCCCGCATAGAGAATGACCGCGTCGGCGGCAGAGACGGGCGTGTAGGTCGTGTCGCGCGGCGGTGTCATGCTCAGTACCGATGCGGCTGCCGCGCCAAGGCCATCAGCGCGTTGGGCCAGAACACGGCGGACGCTGTCGATGGTGGCTTGCTGACCCTGCCGGGTCACCGCATCGGTGCCATCCAGCTCAGGTGTCACGACGCTATCTGAGAGATCCCGCGCAGCCCGCTGAACCAGGGGGGCAACCGACAGTTGACGCAATTGCGTGATGACATTGGCAAGGCGCACGGCCTCTTCTGAGAATAGTACTGAACGCTGTTCGACTGGGCCTTGTTCCACCGTGAGTGCCCGCATTCGGGACAGAATGACGTTGCCCTCGTCAAAGGCTGCCTCGACAAGCGGTTGCTGGCTGGTGATTTGGCTTTCAAGTGCGGCCAGTTCATCCGACTTCTGGCGTAGCAGACGAAAAACTGCACCTTGGCCGGCAAATCCGGACAACTGACCGGTTGCCTCCTGCTCAGAGAGGTCCACAAAGGTCTGACGTACACGCGCGACATCGCGTACAAGGCTTTGACCACTTTGGGTAATTTCGTCCGCTCGTTCGAGTGCGGTTTGATAATCCTGCACGGTTTTGGCCAAATGCTGCTCCACAGCGGCGGCGCCTGCGAGTGCGGCAGCATTCAGCCAGGATGACATGGCGATGATCGCGACCGAGCCAAGGGCCATAGAAAGCACCAGTCCAATCCGGGCTGCCACGGTGCGCACGGCGGGAACCAGCCGCATCATATAGGACCAGAACACAAAAATGCCGACCGACACAGCAACAGAATAGGCCAGCGCCGCGATCACGGAGAACGCTCCAGTATCATCAAGCAGCGAGGACACGCCGAGATAGGTGTATATTCCGGATGCAACCGCCAAGACACCAAGAGCGGTGCCGGTGATATTATCCAGCCAGCTCAGGTGATCCTCTAGGTCGCGCGCATTTCTGGCGGCACGGGCTTCGCTGCGGCTTAGTCTGGACTGCGGTCCCGATGGGTGACCTGAATGGTCCGTTGTCATACGCGATGCTCCCTGTTGATTGCCCCAAGATATGGTGCATCGACGCGGATGCAAATGTCGTTCCGGCGTTCATCGGGATTTTGCGTTTTGCGTGATGTGCGATCATCGGTCGTTTTTTGCGTGCTGTTTCGTGTTTTTAGGGTGGAGCCTGCGTTTCAGAACTCCCCGCACAATGTTCGGGCAGCACAGCAGAGACACGTTATCGAAAGCGATAAGGGCTGCGATTTCTGACTCCGATATCGAAACGTTCTTCGGAGCGAGTTACAAGTGGAAAAGCTGATGTCGCGATACGATCAATGGTGCCTATCATTAAATGATAAAAGGGAAATTTATGTGTATCCGCGACGGCATCGTAAAGTCCCTGTTTACAGTGGGTGCTGAGTGGCGATATCAAATCGAGCAATCAAGCAGAGCACTCCGGGTCAGTTGACACCGGATCTCCAGCCCAAATGAGGTAGAGATGACTGAAACCGCGACTGAAACTGTGCTCACAATCCTGCAAAACGATTTTGAAGAGATTGTTGATGCATGGATCTCCACTCAGAGCGATGAAGGTGTCCAACGAACTGACCTGTTTAGCCACAAGGAAGGCCGCGAACAAACCAGTGCGCTTGTGAGGGCCTTGGTCACCGGCATCGAAAAAGGTGCGACGGGCGACCGTTTCGACCTGGCCAGCGATGCTTGGTCGGAACTGCGGAATGTACTGGTTGATGTGACACAAGAGCGCAGCGAACGCGGGGTTACACCCAGCGATATGGCTTCATTCGTATTGGCGTTGAAAGCGCCGGTGTTTTACCGGCTCAAGGATCGGCTGGCTAAGTATCCTGCCAACCTGGTTGAGGAAATCTGGCTCTTCACCCGCGTTGTTGATGCGTTTGCCGTTTATTGCACAGAGGTGTTTATCGCCGAACGCGACCGCATCATTGAACAGCAACGCGATCAGATGCAGGAGCTGTCAACGCCTGTGGTGGAGCTGTGGGATAAAGTACTGACCCTGCCATTGATTGGCACGATGGATTCCGCCCGTGCTCAGGAGGTGATGGAAAACCTTCTAGAAACCATTTTACAGCGACAAGCCGAGGTTGTGATTGTTGATCTCACCGGGGTGCAGACCGTCGATACTCAGGTGGCACAACATATGTTGCGCATGGCAGCGGCAGTGCGCCTGATGGGAGCAGAATGTATCATCAGTGGCATCAGTCCGACCATCGCCCAGACCATGGTTCAGCTGGGTGTTGATGTTGGCGAGGTTACGACACGGTCGACCATTCGTAACGGCCTTGCCGACGCGTTGAGCCGGATCGGCTACGAGATCACTAAGAAAAAGGATCACTGACATGTCCAGCGCATCGGCCATATATCTTGTCGAAGGTGTGCTGTTGGTGGCAATCCAGGAAGATATCTCAGACACTGATATTCTGGACTTGCAAGAAGCCCTGTCAGAACGTGTGGTTGATGAAGCGGCTCGCGCTGTCGTGATGGACATCAGCGCGCTGGAGATTGTTGATACCTTTGTCGGACGTATCTTGGCACAGCTTGCCAGTGTCTCGAAGCTGTTGGATGCGCAGACCTATGTGGTGGGGATGCGACCGGCAGTTGCCATGACATTGGTTGAGCTGGGTATGGATTTGCCAGAAAGCAAGACCGCACTTAGCCTGACGCATGCGCTAAAGGACTTGCGAGGCGAGAGCAGGGGATGATACCCACGGACGGTGTTCTGGTTGGTGTGTATGCGCTGATCAGGGATCGCGACGTCATTCAAGTACGTCGTATTGCCGGGCATCAAATGGACCAACGTGGTGCCCGCACAGTTCAGAAAACTCGTTTTGTCACAGCTGTCAGTGAGATTGCCAGAAATGTCGTGATGCATGGTGGTGGAGGCGAAGCGCGTATCTATATCCACAGTGCCCCATCCGCGATCAGTGTGATTTGTACCGACAACGGACCCGGGATTGCGGATATGCAGGCGGCGTTCAGAGATGGGTTCAGCACGGCGGGCAGTATGGGACGCGGCCTTGGCGGCGCAAAGCGATTGAGCGACGAATTGGAGTTGGTCAGTGAGGATGGCAAGGGAACACGCGTGACAATGATGGCCCGGATATGACTCATTGGTTGCCCATCTCAGACCCGAGCGATGTATCGGTCTGTCGCCGCTACGTGCGCCAGTTGGCGCGGGCCGCAGGGTTTTCGAATGCCCGCACGGAAGAGATCGCGATAGTCGTCAGCGAAGCTGCGACCAATGTGCTTCGCTATGCCAATCGTGGCCGCTGCTTATTGCAGGTGATGCCGGGCGTGCGTGGAGCGCGGCTGGCGCTGATCGTATTGGATCGTGGTCCCGGCATTAATGCCCTGGACAAAATGATGCGGGATGGCGTCAGCAGCGAAAGCTCTGCCGGTCTGGGCCTAGGCGCGATGCAACGACTTTCGGATCGGTTTGATATTTATTCCAACAGTGAGGAGGGTACCGTGGTCGCCTGCGAATTCCAGGTGACGCCCTATCAACCACCGGTGATGGATGTTGCGGGCCTGTTGGTTACCCATCCAAGCGAGACATGCTGTGGGGATGCTTGGGATATGGCCTGCGTGACGCGGACTACGGTGCCCGATGGGCGACTAGATGTTATCCTTTGCGACGGGCTGGGCCATGGCCGACGGGCAGCAGATGCGTCTGAAGAGGTACTGCGTGGTTTCGCCCGCAAATCTGGCCGCAGCCCGGCTGCGGCGCTTTCGGATATTTCTGTCGATATTGCCGCAACACGGGGGGCGGTTGCGGCCTGTGTTGCCGTAGCGGCGAGCGGGCGGCGGATGTCCTATGCCTCGGTCGGCAATATTGCGACAATCAGGACCCGCCTTGGAGAGACCAAACGATTTGCCACCCGTGATGGGCGGCTTGGGGCGGCGCGGGTCTCGCCTTTTTCGGATGAGATCGACCTGATACCGGGTGATGTCGTCATTCTGCACAGTGATGGTCTTGTGACTCTGCGCGACCTTCATGAAAAGCCCGCATTGCTGATGCGCTCAGCTTTGCTGATTGCGGGAAAACTCATGGCCGAAAATTTCCGGGGTCGTGACGACGCCGGACTTGCTGTCATCAAAATTGCGAAAGAGACCTGATCCGGTGTCAACGGCTCTGATAACTTTAAAACTTGAGACAGAACAAGACGTTCTGCGGCTGCGCTTTACCGCGATGGCGATTACTAAGGCGCTGGGGTTTAGCACCTTTGCCCAGACGCGGGCGGTGACCGCACTTCTGGAGGCGGCGCGAAACGCGCAACAGCATGCCACAGTCGGGCGTGTCAGACTTAGTCTACACGAAGACGCCGACAAAGTAGCCCTACGCGCCATCGTCACGGACCAGGGCGCTGGCATTGAGAATCTTGAGGATATCATGAGCGGTCGGCACGCATCGACGGCCTCGGATGGGGCTGGTTTGGGCTTGGGCTTGGGGTTGCGGGGCTTGTCGCGGCTTGCCGACCGTCAGTCCATTCGCAGCAGTGCCGAAGGAACTGAAATTGAGTTGCTTTTTCGAACTCCTTTGAAGAGCGAGGCCATGATCACTGCGGTTCGATCCGCCACCGACGCGATTAGCAAAATCCGCAATGCCGACCCGGTTACAGAGCTGACAGAACAGAACCGCGTCCTGATTGAAGCGCTCACAGAACGGGACCTGTTGATGAAAGAGGTGCACCACCGCACCGGTAACAATCTGGCTCTGATCGGTGCGCTGATCCGAATGAGCCGTAGAGATGCTAAAGCCCCCGAAACGGTATCGGTGCTGTCGGATTTGGAAGCGCGTGTGCAATCTATCATCCGCGTACACGAACAGTTGCAACGCTCTGCGCGTGTTGATCATTTGCAGGCGTTGCCGTTTTTGCGCGAAGTTGCGGCCAACGCTGAAGATGCCTTTAACTCTGGAGCCTTGAAAGTTTCGGTCTCGGTCAATGGTGATGACCGCGAAATCCCCAGTTCGATGGCCATTGACCTTGGCTTGCTGGTGGGTGAGCTTCTGACCAATGCCTACAAACACGCCTTTGTCGGACGATCCGAAGGGTCGATTTCAGTTGAGTTGACGGAACAGGACGATGCTTTGCGGCTGGTTGTCGCGGACGATGGCAGAGGTTTGACCGAAGGCGATGCACGCCCGGAGCGGTCCGGTTCGCTTGGCTGGCGGATGATCCGCAGCATGGTTGGCAAATACGCAGGCACCACCGAGGTTGACGGCACAGACGGGATGCGCGTCCAATTCATTTTGCCAATGCACCAAGTGTGATCAGCCCGATTTTGCCAATGCGCACCAATAGGCGATCCCGCTGTCGATTGCCTCGTCGTTGAAATCATAGCCGGGGTTGTGCAGTGGCATAGCATGGGGGCCGTGAGTACCGTTGCCCATCAACACAAATGCGCCTGGACGGTGTTGTAAGAAGGCTGCAAAATCTTCGGAAAACCCAACTCGGCCGTACTCCGCGTCAATATTGCCGATTTCTTTGGCTGCACGGACGGCCATGGCCGTGGCGTCCAGGTCATTGACCAAGGGTTGAAAGGACGTTGAATAGTGGACCTCGCAACTGGCGCCCTGTGCGGCACATATACCGTTTGAAATAGCACGCATTCGGCGTTCGATGGTATTGGAGACATGCGCCTCGAACCCGCGACAATCGCCTGAAATGAAGACGTTGCTTGCCAGAATGTTACGAGCACCGTCTGTTTTAAAGTCGGTGACCGAAACGACGCAATGATCGCTTGCGGACACCGACCGCGAAGTGATGGTTTGTAACTGGGTCACGATCGACGCGCCGGTGACGATGGGGTCCACGCCTTTTTCTGGCATAGATGCATGACCGCCAAGACCTGTGACACGGATCTCGAAGTTATCCTCAAAGGCGCAGAACGGACCGACTTGAGTGGCAAAACTGCCAATAGGCATTCCGGGCATGTTGTGCAGGCCGTAAATGCGGCTGATGGCAAAGCGGTCGAACAGTCCATCCGCAATCATTGCGGCCGCACCGGTGCCGTTTTCCTCATCTGGCTGGAATAAGAAATGAACGGTCTGGTCTAGGTTCGGATCCTGTGCAAGGCGTAGTGCTGCACCCAATAACATTGTGCTGTGGCCGTCATGGCCACAGCCATGGAACCGGCCAGGATGGCACGAACGGTAGTCAAGACTTGTGGCCTCCTCAATAGGCAGCGCATCCATATCCGCGCGCAGGGCGACCCCTTCGGCATCCTCACCCCTTCGCAATGTCGCGACGATCCCAGAACCACCAATGCCGCGCGTGACCTCCAGCCCGCCACGTTCCAGCTCTAGCGCGATTGCGTTGGCGGTGCGCTTGAGGTTGAAACCCGTTTCAGGATGGGCATGCAGATCCCGGCGAAAGGCAACAAGGTCTAGATCAGGCATCGGCAACGGCGCCTTCCGACAGGATCACAAGCGGACGCATGTCTGGATGTATGCCTGCCTCAATATCCTGAAGCAACGCGGTCAGCCCAGCAGCGCCCGACGGCGTACTCGCAATTCCAAGCGTTGCTGCTGTCGCAACGCCATCCAATGCAGCGCTGTCAGAGATGGCGATATAGCGATCTGCGGATTTAGACAGGATGTCATAGGCCAGCATGGATGGCGTTTTGCAATCGAGCCGACCCATGTTGGAGACGGGTCCCTCGACAGTGACTATTTCACCCGCCTCGGCGCTGTGCTGAAGGCAGGGCGCGGCATCCGGTTCCACAACGATGATTTCTGGCTGAACGTCCCAATTGGTGCGTATCATATAGGCCATCGCACCCGCCAAGCCACCCACACCTGCTTGGAGATAAACATGCGTAGGCCATTGGCCAGAGCTGGCAAAAGTGTCGCGCATTTCTTGAGCGATAACGGTGTATCCTTCCATCACCAGACGAGGCGGCTCGGTGTAGCCGGGCCATGATCCATCTGCGAGATGAACGGCGCCGCTGTCCTCGGCGTCCTTGATTGCGGCGGCAATACTGTCCTCATAGGTGGCACCGGAGCGGACCACTTCTGATCCTTTGGCACGCAGCCGCTGAACAAAATCTTCGGGAACTGTTTCGGCCAGATGGATGCGGCACCTGGCGCCAAACAGCTGCGCTCCTGCAGCGACGGCCATCCCGTGATTGCCGGCACTTGCACAGACGAAGGTGACGTCCGATGCCGCCGCACGCCCGGCATCACTGCCGAGATCCGCCTGCTTAAGCCCAGTCTCATGCAACAGCAGCTGGGCCACGGCGTAAACACCTCCCATGGCCTTGAATGCGCCAAGACCCATGCGGTCGGTTTCATCCTTGATCCACACCTCTTGGCCATCAACCATATGCGGCGCAAGCGGTGTGGGGCGATAGGCCGGGCAGGCGTGCAGCATCTGCTGGGGTAGGGCGGGGTCAAGCGTGACATCTATTTTGTTCATAGGTATAGTCTAAATAGGAAATTTGCGGTGTTCTGATCAAAGTTGAGCAAATAGTGAGAAAATATTTCGTTTTGATAAGATGTTATGGGTAAAAATCTCGACAAGGCGGACATCACTCTGTTGACGCTATTACAGCGCAACACCCGTTTGGGGCTTGAGGCTTTGGCGGCGCAAGCAGGCTTGTCAGCGGCATCTGTACAGAGACGGCTAAAGTCTCTACGTGATCGAAAGGTTATCACCGGCGAGATTGCGCTGGTAGATCCTGCCAAGGTCGGCATGCCAATGACATTCGTGGTTATGGTTGAGCTGGAACGTGAGCGTTTGGACCAAATTGATGCCTTTACCCGACGGGCAGACGCTGAGCCTATGGTACAGCAGTGTTACTATCTAACCGGTGAGGCGGATTTTTGTCTGATTTGCACGGCATCGGATATGGAGGCGTTTGAAGAACTGACAAAGCGTTTGTTCTTTGAGGATTCTAATGTACGCCGTTTTCGTACATCCGTTGTGATGGGGCGCAAGAAGGTCAGCCTGGAAGTGCCAGTTGCAGCAGGCTGATGTCCAAACGGCAGGTGTGTTTCTAGTAACACCACCTCGCTACTTGAAAATCTTGATTGGCTGGAGTGTTCATCATGCTATTGCGTCTGCTGTATCTTCTATTGTTTTGTATCCTGCCAATTGGGCCTGTAATCGCCTTAGACCGCGCCAAGGTGGAGCGCCAGTTTCAGGGCTGGCTGGTGCAGGAAATTTGGCCCGAAGCAAAGGCTGCTGGTGTGCGGCGTGGTACGTTTGATGCCGCGTTTTCTGGGGTCAGTTTAAATTGGAAACTGCCTGATTTGGTTCCGCCAGGTAGCAGCGGCACCGCGCCCCGTCGCCAACGGCAGGCAGAATTTGGTGCGCCCGGGCGTTACTTCAACCGAGCTTCGGTTGATGGCGCAGCAACTATGGGACGCCGGATGGCCAAGCGGCATGCCGCAGTCTTGGCGCGGGTTGAGCAGAAAACTGGTGTACCGGGGCGCATCATTCTTGCGATTTGGGGACGTGAAAGCGGGTATGGTCAGGTTGCTATCCCGCACAACGTGTTCGAGGTTCTTGGCACCAAGGGGTTCATGAGCCGTCGCGCAGATTACTTCCGCAAAGAGCTGATTGCCGCATTGCAAATCGCCGAGGCCGGACACGCCCCCAAAGCGACAATGAAGAGCAGCTGGGCCGGGGCGTTGGGGCAACCGCAGTTTATGCCCACCAGTTTTCTTGAGTTTGCGGTAGATGGGGATGGTGATGGGCGCGCCGACATCTGGCGTTCGGAGGCTGATACCATTGCTTCCATCGGTGGGTATCTGGCCCGCCATGGCTGGGATAAAACACGTGATTGGGGTTTCGAGGTTCAGGTGCCCGCGACGGTGTCCTGTGCATTGGAAGGCCCTGATCAGGGGCAAAGCATCCGCAAATGGGAAGCGTTGGGGATCACTCGCAGTTCTGGCCGACCCTTCCCCGCGCACGAACGGGTCGGCAAAGCCTATCTGATGATGCCAGCCGGCACCAATGGTCCGGCATTCTTGGTGACACCTAATTTCTCTGTGCTGAAAGAGTACAACAAGAGCGACCTATATGCGCTGTTTGTCGGCCATGTCGGAGATCGCATTCAATTTGGTGTCAAAGATTTCACCGGACGTTGGGGCAAGGTGGACAGTATGTTACGGTCCGATGTGGCAGCGATGCAGCGCGGATTGGAGGCCTTGGGTCATGATGTTGGCGGGGCAGATGGGCTTGCCGGCTTCCGGACGCGTCGCTCAATTGGTCGCTGGCAAGAGGCAAGCGGACGGGCCGCGACCTGTTTTCCAAGTATGGCAATGCGAGACGTATTGGCGCACTAACTGTCCTGCTAGGCGTTGGCTTGCGCTGATGCGGCTTTTGGTTCCAGGGTGGTATCAGCCTTGATATCGCTTAAACCATCGAGCCAGAGAAAATAACCGGAAATCAAGTCAGTAAGATCGTAGTGCATCGACGCGAGACTGTTCCGCCTTGTGAAATCAAAGCGCGTCGGCGGAGCGATTTCTGTTCCCTTGGGGGCAGGCTCCGGCAAGGCCACTTCGGGTACGAATTGCGCGATCTCATCGTAAATTTGCTGCCAGCTCCAACTGTTCGTTACTGCGAAATAGCGTCCGTCGGCTTTGGAGTTTTCCAGCGCGGCCATGCAAAGGGTGGCCAGATCCTGTGGGTGGATCATCGACATGGATCCGGTAGGCGTTCCGTGATGCCATGGTTGCGCTTTTCTGGCCATATTGCGAAGACGGCCAAGAATATGGCCATTCTGGTGGTAGGGCAGAACACCCGGCCCCACGATCATTCCCGAAAGCAAGATCACCAGCCGCAAACCGTGTTCTTCTGCCAGACGGGTGGCGGCGAGCTCCATCGCGGTTTTCTGCGCGGCAATGAACTTACCCTGTCGCAACTGGCTCTCAAGGTCAGAATGATGCCAAAGCTCATTCTTGATGGTTGGAGCTGTCTCTGGCTCGGCAGAGGCCGTACTGGACAGTAGCACTATATCACTTAATCCGCTGCGATAGGCGGCTTCTATCAAGGTGCAACAGGCGGATTGTGCAGGGGCCACGCAATGCGACAGGCCGCTTTTGTAATCCAACTCTGCGGCGGGCCTCCCATCGGGAGCGTTGCGAATGGACGGCAAGCAGGCGATCACTAGGGCGTCGGCGCCATTCAGCGCCTCCACAAAGCTCTCGGGGTGATCGGTGTCCGCGGCGGCAAGGCGCAATCGCTCATGTGCGCCCGGCATTGCCATCAAGGGTTTCGTTTTGTTGGCATCGGAAAGATCTCGCATGGTTCCCGTCACTCGCCAGCCCTGCGCAAGAGCAGCACGCGCGATATGGGCCCCTGCCAGTCCAGAAATCCCTGCCACGCAGAGATGCCTTGGATCGGATGCGGTGGCCTTATATCGCCCAGGGCGATGTGTTTCTGAAGCATGGGGCGTCAACTTGGGCTCCTGATGTCAGCTTCGTTGTGGAAGACGTGGGCGTCGGATCATTTCGCGGTCAGAGAATTTATCCCTAAGCTCGCAGGGATCAGAGGCTATTGCACATCGAAAATTTTGAAAGCTGATCCCCAATACATTGAGGGCTGCGCCTGTATCGGGCCTCAGAAATCCTGAGGCGCTGATTTCAAAGTTTCGATTGGATGTGTGTCTCGGTTTGCATGAGACCTGAAGGCAGCTGGACGACAGCGAACCCAAGAGGATGCGATGCGCCGCATGAGCAGGGCCACTGGCGGATCAGCTGCACCATTCGGCCATGCAACAGCAAGAGGGCTTTGAATTGACTGATCCTGTACAACGACCCCGCCTCCTTCAAAGCCTGATCGCCAATCAATGGTCTCACCACGGTGACCAAACACAGACGCTTTGTAATGCGGTAACGGAACAGCCTGGTGCTGAGTTGGCCTTTGGGCGCGCTGACGCGTCAAGGGCGGTGGACTACGCACGCACAATCGCTGGGCCAGCACTGCGCTGCATGGGTTTTCATGACCGGGCACAACGGTTGCGCGCTCTGGCCCGCATTCTGAGAGACAATCGAGCCGCGCTCTATCGTGAGAGTTTGACTGTCGGCGCGACCCGGCATGATTGCCAGCTGGATGTGGACGGCGGTATTGCACGCCTGTCTGCAATGGCGGGCCAGGCGCTGAAATCCCTGCCAAATGCCCGCATGTTACATCTTGAAGATGGCAGCCACCATGGTGGGGCAACCGGAAGCCAGCAGATCCTAGCGCCTCTGACGGGGGTCGCATTGCATGTCACTGCAATGGACAATCCGGTTTCGGGCTTGCTGGAACAAATTGTGCCTGCGTTGATCGCGGGGGTTCCCTGTGTCATTCGGCCTGCGCGTGACACGGCCGCTGTGAGCGAGCGCCTTGTAAAATTGATCCATGAGAGTGACATCTTACCCGATGGTACCCTGCAGCTGATCTATTGTGACATAATGGATGTACTGGATCATCTGTCCGCTGGCGATGCCGTTAGTTTTTCTGGCAGCCGCACCGCAGCCCAGAAAATCCGCCAGCATACTGTCGTTTCGTCAGGTCTGGTGCGCTTCCAGTCTTGCGAGACCGGACTGTCGGCGGCGATCCTGGGCAGCGATGTGGTGTCCGGCAGCCCGGAGTTCTCGTTTTTTCTACATGAAATTCGCAGTGAAATGACCTTGAGAGCCGGCCAGCGGCGACATGCCGTGCGACGTATCCTGTTGCCACGTTACCGTGAAGCAGAGGTGGTAGACCACTTGGCGAAAGCGCTGTCAGAAACGGTGATCGGGTGGCCAGATGACCCTGCCACACAGATGGGCACACTGGTCTCGCGCAAGCATATGGAGACTGTGCAGAACGCACTGAGCGGGTTACAGCGCGAGGCGGATGTGGTTTCTGGTCCCGTGGAAGTCGCCGCCGAAGGTGCGGGTGCCTTTCTGTCGCCTGTTTTGCTGCACTGTGAGCAGCCCGCCTATGCCAAGTCCATTCACCATACCCTTGCGCAGGGTCCGGTTGCCACGGTGATGGCCTATGACAGTCTATGTGATGCCATCGCTATGGCCAATCTGGCACCTTGCTCGCGGTTTTCAAATGTATTCACCAATGACAGCCCGCTGGCGCAAGAGGCTGCGGCCTGTCTGACATCGGCTGAGGGTCAGGTTCGGATCTGCGGCAGTGATATGGCACGACAGGCGCTGGAACTGGTTCCTGATCGGACAGTGCCACGCCTGTTTGCCACGGCTCATAATCATCAGGTCTGTGGCGCGCAGGATATTCGCCGTTCTGTCGCTGCGTATATGATGCGAACGGAGATTCATGCGCCGCCACAGCTGCTGACCGCGTTGACGGGGCGCTGGGTGGAAGGAGCTGAAACTCGTTGCAATGGGCATCCGTTTCGCAAGTCACTGGAAACACTGCGCATTGGAGATCAACTTATCACAGCGTCGCGACGGATCAGCGAAGAAGATGTCGAGCAATTTGCACATTTTACCGGCGATGTGTTTTACGCACACATGGATCGCGAAGCGGCACGGGCGCATCCGTTCTTTGATGATCGGGTAGCGCATGGTCAGCTTGTGGTCTCTTTTGCCAACGGGTTGCTTGTGGATCCTGCGCCGGGCCCTGTTCTGGCCAATATCGGTTCTGACAATCTTCGGTTTCACGCACCGGTTTATTTTGGCGATTGCCTGCATGTCCGGGTCACTTGCAAGGAGATAAGTCCGCGTGCATCGGCCCCATTTGGTGATGTGCGCTGGGATTGCTGTGTTTTGAACGCCTGCGGTGCGGTGGTGGCGCGTTTTGATCTGCTGACACTGGTGATGAAAAGCTGGCCGCCATTGCCAACAGAGACAAGCCCAGCTGCCGGGGCGGTACAACCGGCGACGCAAATCGCAGCAACGGATCAGGTGGCGGTCACCCATCCGGCCGAATAGGCCAATCGTAAACAGCTGATAATAAGGATATCTTTCATGAATAACCTCGACCCCGATTTTTCAACACGTCCTCGCATTCTGATTGGGGTGACAGGTTCGTTGGATGCAACCATGCTGCCGCTTTATCTGCGTGCCATCAAAAATGAGATCGATTGCGACCTGTCTGCGCTATTCACGCCAACTGCGACGAAATTTGTGAATATGGATGCGGTGGCGTTGTTTCTAGATCGGGTGATAAGCGGGGACAATCCTAAGGACTGGCCCACAGACAAGCCTGGTCGCATTGTGGCGGATCACGATATCCTTGCCATCTTGCCAACCACGGCCAACACGCTATCGGCAATTGCGCATGGCTCCTCTCAAAACCGTCTGACGACTGTAATCTTGGCAGCGACCTTTCCGGTGCTGTTGTTTCCCGTCATGGGCGGACCAATGTGGGAAAAACCGGCTGTGCGTCGTAACGTAGCCCAGCTGCGCGAGGATGGCTACGAGGTGTTCGAGCCGGTCTGGCGTGAGAACTATGATCCGCTGCTGAAGATCCAGCATGGTCATCACTCTTTGCCGGACCCTGAGCAGGTGGTGAAAATTTTGCAAAGCCGCCTCCCATCTCCGCGCTGATCCTCGATCAGAGGTTTGACGTGCTGCGGCGTAGTTTCACTGCGCCGCATATTTGTTGGGCTAAGGAATCTGCAACGTAAGTGACTTGGAAAACATCCCTCCGCTAGGGCTCGCTAACACCCTGTGATCCTGCGCGCGCAATGAGACGGTGATCTGATGCGATCCTGCGGGTAGGTGCCCGATGAAGACATCAGGGTGATAGGCGGTTGCGATTTTTTGCAAACCTAGGTGGACATGGGCATGGCCCAACGCGGTGGCATTGGCCTTGCTGACGCAGAGTTCGGTGAAGGCAAAATTCTTGACTTCTATCCGCAGCCACCATCCATCAGATGGGGCGAATTCGGCGAAGATCTCCAGCTCTGGACGGGGCTGGCTCTTAGGTATTGTGACAAACAAAGCCGATGGCAGCGCATCAACTTTTGAGATCATCGGAAGGCTGGCACAAATCGCAATCAGCGGGGTCGAAGCGATTAAACTGAGGTAGAGAATAGACCGCAGCATGAGTTCAAACCGTTTGTATGTCGCCAAGGGGCTGTGGCTCTCGACGTCGGATGTCTAACGGTGCGCCACCATGCAGCAGAAAGAATAGGAACACGCCGTAAAGATTGCCATGCAGCAAGGGGGACTCTTGCAAGCTGACGGCGAAGAATGTGAAGGCAAACAGCAGGAACAGCGAAATCGGGCGCACCAACTGTCCAAGGGCCAGCAAAACGCCTGCCAGGAGTTCAACAGCCATCATGATCAGCGCAACCATGGGCAGCGGGATACCTAAGAAGGATATATCGCCGTGTTTTAGGATCGCGATCAGCAGTGTGGGTTGCAGGAATTTCACCAAAATAGCGATAATGACAAAGGTGCCACCAATGGTAATCTGCGCAAGGCTCCAGACGAGAGTTGGGGTGTTGGGCAACAGGGGCGGAATGCTGACCGAGAGCAAACGATCAAAGCTGAGCGCCCCGCCTCCATAATGCATGAGCAACAAGGCAGGTGCTGCAAAATGCAGCCCGTAGTATGCAATGAAATCGAGGGAAAAGAGACAGCTGCCGAGCGCCACCAGACCTAAGAGGCCCATGGCCGCAATGCGGGTTGCAAGCCCAAGCGTTAGAAACGCCGATATCATCAGCGCAGGCAACGCCAGCCAATCCCAACCTTGGGTCAATGTCAGAGGCATATCAGGCACAAAGAGTGTTGGCGTACTCCAGATCTCTGTGCCGTGACGCGGCAATCCGCCAAGCGCGTTCAATCCAATGGTTAACCCCAGCCCAACTCGTAGGCAAAGCGGTCCCCAATCACGGCTTCGTTTGTGCAAGGGCGCACAAAGCCTGTCTTCCCAAGGGCGGATCATTTGTCCAGAAAAAACTGTTGTAAAGACGATCACGCTGCAGATTGTTGCGAACCCGATCAGCAGGACCGGATCGCGAAACAGATCTGGTACTGAACTCTGCGACAGAGTTTTAACCTCGTCAGGAGTTAGTAGCCAGGGTTCGTGTGAGTGGGCCGTCCCGCTGCAAAAGCAAAGGAAAGCGGTCAAGCTGGCGGTTCGGCGTGTATGGGGACGCAGCGCCATGGCAAACTCCTTTGCACGGGGGCGGTGCACTAGAACAGGCTGGAAGAGGGCCCCGCGACAGGCAGGATGTGCCGCGGGGCATTCAAGTTTACTGCGAGAGTTCGGTGGCCAATACACCCGCACAATCAGCCGCCATATCGCTCAAGCTGGTTTGCCCCGGAGACCGCGGCGTGAGGAAGGCCGTACTGATGTAACTGCCAATTTGATAGCCAAGCATGTCACCGACTGTGTTGGAACGCCGATAGTGGACGCCACCAATGACACGTGACTCTGCTTCCTCCTCGGCAAACTGGGCAAAGGTCTGATAGCTGCGGCGATACCCATCTTTTCCCTCAAAGCTGAAGGTAAACTCGTCCGCACCAAATACGGTTTCCATAACCTGCTGTGCGGCGCTGCCACTGGTACAATGCTGGCAAGGGTATTCGGGGTGCATTGGCGCCGCCACTAACGGAGTCCAATCTTCCATCGGTACCAGATCAGGATGCTCATATCCTTGTCCGAGAGCAGCGATCGCCGTTTGTGGGCGCCAGAACTGGTAACTGTATTTGGCGTTGAACCCGGCGACCAACGCGTCGGTCAAAGCGATGTTCAACAGCGCCAAGGTCCGGGCTTCCTCGACGAGGGGAAGTTCACAGGCGCGACTGCTATCGCGCGCTATCTGGTTCCAGGCACCGGATCCCGAACCGGCGTGCAGCTTAGCAATCGCAATCAGTTCGGGATCGGTTTGCGACATAGCGCCGCCCAGCTTGGCAACTTCGGCAAGGTCGCGTTGGAATTGCAGGCTATCAAGCTGTGGCGGCGGAGGGACATCAAACTGTTTCGCGGAAGCCAGCGCAAAGGGTTGCATATTTCGGATCTTCGGGGCGACCATCGCGCGCTGAGAGGTTGGTTGATAGACGCCGTTGTCAGCTGGGCCGGGGGTGAAATCACTGGCAAAATCCGCGCCATCAGCAGCGCGTTTATTTAGTACTGCCTGAGCTGCAGCGCTGCCAAGCCGAATACCCGCCTCACGTGCGTCCGCATCGTTGATTTCAGCCAAATTCCGCTCGGCTGCGGCCGCAAGATCTGTCTCGCGCTCAGGCATCAGAGCCTGCATCACGGTCCGTGCGGCCTGCGTCACCGCCGCGCGTCGATCAGCCGAGGGATCCTGTGGACCGTCATAGGCGTAGGCGCGATAGGTTCCATCAACAGCATTCGCCGCATCGAACATGGCTGCGTGCAAAAGTGCCAGCGTGCGCTGACGTTGCGCGCCAGGCCATTTCTCTTCTACGACCAAACGCATTGCTGTTTCCTGCCAGTCGGCAGCAAGTTCGGCCTGTACGGGTGCGGCCAGAAAAATAGTGGCGGTCAGGCCGGTAACGCATGTGCTGGAAAGTAGGCGGCGTGCCCAAGGGGTCAGGGTCAACATCGGAATACCTCGTCCGTAATAATTGCAGCTACAGGTAGAAACGCTTTGACTGTTCGCACAAATCGAAAGTCCCGAAGGCGACCCTCAGCTTTTCTTCTGGGGGCCTTCGGGTGAGGCATGATTGCCGGATTAGAACATGCCCAGCAGGTGCCACCACAAAAGATCAAGTGGCGCGAGCAGCAGCAAACTGATCAGGAACAGGCTGAGACATAGGCGGATAACTGCGCGTGCCGGCAAATTTCCAGCTTGGATCGCCGCGACCAGTGGAGGGGCCTGGAACGGCAGGAAAACGTTGGAAAAGGCCACGACCTGCGTCATAAGAACGGTTTCCAATGGTAAGCTGGTTGCCTCTGACAGCTCACCTGCGAGTGGTGTCATCACGGCAGGAACGCCTGGCAGGTTGGTGATCATGGCTACCAGTGTCGACAGGCCAATCAGGATAGATGTGTTCCAAATCGGCCATTCCGTGCCAAAAGCCACGGTGCCAGTGATGGCGTTGACCACGGCCTCACCCAGGCCGGCAGATGAAATGACTGCCCCTAGCCCCATAATACCTGCCACAAACAAAAGCGCGCCGTAGCTGAGATCGGTGTTGATGCAACCCTTGCGGGTCAAATCTGCACCTGGCAGTAGGCAAATCAGCGCCGCCGCCATGCCAACCCAGGCAGGGGATACCATATGGACCTGATCGGTCAGCCAGAGCAGCAAGCAAAGCCCTAGTACCAGGCTAAGGAGTTGTTCCTGCCGACTGAACGGCCCGGTGGCCTGTGGGGGCTGCACTATGCGGGTAGGAATGCGATCAGGGAACATCACCATGGCCAGACCGACGAGAACGACGGATTTCAGGACGCCAAGCACGGGAAAATGTAACAAGAGGTAATCAAAATACGAGATTTGCACTCCGTAAATGGTCTCAGCCATGCCAACGAGGATCATGTTTGGGGCGTTTGCTGGCAGGATTGTGAAAGCCGGTGCAAACGTGCCAAAGGTGGCCACAGCCAGCATTCCTGTGCGGCCATTGGAGGCTGCGCCAAATCCCACACGCTCAGCTAGTGCCGAAATAACTGGCAGCAGGATCATGATACGTCCGATGGAGGATGGCATCACAAAGGCCAGCGCGACTGAAAATGCCACGATGCCCGATAGCAGCCCACCGTAGCTGCGCAAGGGAAGAAGCGCTAAGATACCTGCCGCACGTTTGTCGAGTGTGGTGTGTTTGATTGCCGCCCCAAGCACCAATCCACTGAATAGCAACCAGAACGTGGATGAGTGGAATCCAGAGAAGATCGTTTCCGGTGCGGCAACGCCTAAGACAATTGCAACGAGGAAGAACGCCAGAGCGGTCCAATACTCTGGCACTAGCCCAGTCGCCCACAGCCCGATTGAGGTGACAGACAAGGCCGCCACAATTGCTAAGTCTGGCGAGAGGTAGATTGATGTCGCCAGCGCTACTAGTGCGGCGCAGCCAAAGATCAGGAACAATGTCCACAGCGAGCGTAGGTTCCAGAGGGCCTGGAACCAAACCCGACCTTTGCGCAGCAGTTGCGGTTTGGATGATGAGGCGGAATGGCTTTGATCGGTCATGCGTCTGACGGTCCTCTGATCACATATGTGGGATTGGTATGGGACCGCCAACGGCAATGAATCCAATCGATTTATCAGAGACGGGGCCTCATGAATTCCAAAGGCTCTATCTGCCTCAGGGCTTTTGAGATCACTGCCTTATACCTCAGAAATACTGAGGTCTGGCATATGGCTTTCTGATTTTACGCTGCCAGCATAGCGCCATATCACGGGGTAACCGCTTGACGGTGGCCCGCTACGGCCTGCCCGCGCAGGATGAGCCAGCCCTTAGCCTTCCCTTAGATTTTTGTGAGAGATCATGACCGACGCCATGCAACTTTTGACATTGCCGACAGGCACGTTTGAGATCACTCCAATTGGTGTCGTGCGAACAGGGTTTTCCGAAGTGAGCGATTGTCCGATGTCAGGTCGTCGAAATGCCACTGCCAGCCGGATCGAGATCGCGCCGGAATATCAGGCGGCGTTGCATAATATCGCGTTGGCCTCACATCTGTGGGTGCTTTACTGGCTGCATAGATCCGATCGCAACGCACGGGTCCGTCGGGCGCGGGGCAATCAGGTGGCGCGAGGTGTCTTTGCCAGCCGGGCACCAAACCGACCGAACCCCATTGGACTGAGCGCGGTTCAGCTGCTGGATCACACGGACGGCATCCTAACGATCAGCGGTCTTGACTGCATTGATGGGACACCCGTTGTCGATCTAAAACCGGTGGTTCCTCAAGAAGATGCCCGTCCGGACGCCACAATTCGTTGGTAACCCATGTGCAGGATGTCCCGTCCTGCCCTTAGTAAAGGTACTGTTTATGCTGTCGTTGCATGCGTTCAATCTGGCCAAAATCTGGTCCTGCAGAGTGGCTGTCAGTCTCGCAATTGGGAGCGCAGTTTGTGGCGCAATCCAACCTGACGCGCTTGCGGCGGAAGAGGACCGGCGCGTGCGACAACTGGTGATCACAGACAGCAAAGGCGACCGGGGTTTGCTGGCCCCATATGTGCATCGCAAGAACGGCGTCAGCTATCTCTATACGACGTATGTTTTTGACACGCTTGTCAGTCAGGATGCTGATGGGAACCCGGCGCCGGGTTTAGCACGTTCGTGGCAACGTGCTCCTGATGGTCTGAGCTATGCGATACAGCTGCAGTCAGATGCCAAATGGCATGATGGTAAAGCAGTCACTGCAGAGGATGTCGCTTTTACCATGCGCTACATGTCTGAATATCCTTACGTATTTGGCTCTGTGAAATCAATCGAGCGGGTTGAAGTCGAGGGCCCCTATGACCTTAGGGTCTACGTCAAACGCGCTGAAACTGGCCTTGTTGAAGGCGTTTTTTCTGCGATACCGATCCTGCCTGAACACGTTTACTCAAGGATTGAGGATCCGTTCCGTTTTGCCTCTCTGGAGGCTGCAATTGGTAGCGGGCCTTACCGGTTGGCGGCATATGACAAGGCGCAGGGTCGCTATCTGCTAGAAGCAGTTACGGATCACCCACTAGGGCGGGCGCGCTTTGAGCAGATCCGGATCGTCAAGATGAACCCGGATGCCGCACTTCAAGCGATGAGTGCTGGCGAGGTTGATATCATTTCTTACTTGCCAGTGGATCGGGTCTTGGCGGCTGAGGCCGAGGGTTTCAAAGTAGAAGTCGCACCAAGCCACCATGTCATGCGCCTGGGTTTTAATCATCGCGGTCGCTTTGCTCTCCGGGAACTGCGTCAGGCAATCGCCTATGTCATAGATCGCAAGGCGTTGTTGGATACAGCTTTTCCTGGCACGGCGGAGTTGGCCCAAACGGGTTATTTCCAACCGGGATCGCGTTGGTGGAATGAGGACGACAATCCGACCTACGCCCATGATCCAGCAAAGGCCCACAAATTTCTAATCAATGCTGGTTGGGCGCAAACCGCAGCTGGACGTTGGCAACGTGAAGGTGACGATGTTTCGCTGCGGTTGATCACTGATGGTCGCAGCGTGAAATCAGCACGCGTCATTACTGAACAGCTTGAGATATTTGGATTTTCTATCGATCTACGGGTGATGGAACTAGGGGCGCTACGCAACCTCGTGGCGGAAGGAGCGTATGATTTGACGCTGTTTTCTTCTAGTACATTGGGTGATCCAAGCAACATCGGCCGCCGGGTTTTTGGCCGGGGTTGGAACAGTGATCGCTTTCCGGCCGATCCTGAAATGACAGGGCTGATCAGGGCGCAAACGGTTGCTTCCAGCCATGCCGAGCGTGTTGAAGCGCTGGATCAGTTTCAGCGCCTTTATGCTGAAAACTTGCCGTCATACATGCTGGTCAATCCCTTAATGGCGACGACCTTCAATGAAAAGCTATCAGCCCCGTTTATGCCGGGTGGTGTCGCGGTCGGCATACCCTCGGCACTGCATAAATCCATTTTCCTGGAGTGATCCGGTGACAGATACGTCAGTCGTGTCGGTGGATCGGGAATTGTCGGTTGCCAGGGGTTTTCGATCGGTACCATTTGCCAATTTGGTACGGTTTGCAAGTGGACTTATTCTGCGGTTATTGGTTTTTGCTTCTATCGTCGCGATCTGCGTGGTGTTGCCCCGGCTGATGCCCGGAAATACGCTTGAAATCATGCTATCCACCGATCTTGCGCGGGGACTAACCCCCGCAGAGGTTCGTGACTTGCAAGAGAATATGGGGCTAGGCGGAGATCTCTTTGGGCAGGTTCTTGATTATACTGCGAATCTCCTAAACGGGGACTTAGGTTATTCGATACCCCACGCGGCCCCAGTTGGGCAGCTGTTGATCGCGGCGTTCCCATGGACCGGATTGCTGATCCTAGGTGCAGCGCCAATCTTTCTAATCGGTGGTGCCCTCGCCGGGATCGAAGCGGGCCGCATGCCGGGGCAGGGTGTGGATCGCTGGAGTACACCGTTGATTACCGTGATGGCCAGTCTGCCGCCTTTTGTGGGCGCTGTACTGCTATTACTGGTTTTTGGTGTCCTATGGCCGATCCTGCCAACAAGTGGTGCCCAGCCATTGTTCCCAGCAACCGAAACCCTGAGCCACGCGTTTGATATTGCGCGACATGCCGTATTGCCGTCGCTGGCGCTGGCCCTGCATGAATTGGCCCGGTTCTTTTTCCTTGCCCGTGCTGAAACAATCCACCTGGCACAGCGTGATTTTGTAGTGAACGCGCGTGCGCGGGGCGTGTCGGTATGGCGCATCCGCTGGGTTTACATCGGGCGCAGTCTGGTGCCCGCTTACCTTGCGCGTCTGAGTGACACGATGACGGGTTTGATCAGTGCAGTGTTTTTTGTCGAGATCGTTTTTTCCTATCCGGGCACTGGATACCTAATCTACAGCGCAATTCTGGAACGGGATTATGATTTGTTGCAAGGTACAATCGTGTTTGTCGCCGGCTTTGTTCTGTTGGTGAATTGGTGTGTTGATGGGCTGGCAACCCGCCTTGCGGAGCGTGGGTGAAATGGCTGCTGACATTCCCGTTGAGCCGGGGCTGCGTAGGGTGCCCAGACAGGGGTTGGTGTTCTGCTTTCTCGTGGCGTTTTGCATTGTCATATGGCTAACCGCGCAGACTGGGTGGCTGGAGCACGGCAGCAGCCGGGATGTTTTGGTGGCACCGGGAATGGAGCACTGGCTGGGGACCAATGAAATTGGTCAGGATGTTCTTGTCGGGCTCATCCTTGCCACGCCAACCACGCTGGCATTGGCGACTGTGACTGCCATACTTGCCGGGGCTCTCGCGTTGAGCGCGGCCAGCCTTGTGGTTTTAGGTGGACCACTGGTTGCAGGGGTGGTGCTCCGAACCGTCGACGTACTGCAAGTCGTCCCGTCGATGCTGCTCTTGCTGTTTGTCGCGGCTTTGGTGAATCCTGGTCTCATCGCATTGGTTCTGCTGTTGACTGTCACCGGCTGGAGCGATGATGTGCGCATTGTCGTTGCTGTACTGCGGCGTGAGGTCCGCCGGGAGAATATACTATATGCCCGTGCCATGGGGGCCGGATGGATCTATTGTTGGCGCTGGCATCTGCTTGCCGCATTGCGCCCGCTTGTCGGTGTTGTGATCGTCCAAAACTTACGGCAAGCCGCTTTGAAATCTGCGGGGCTGGGGTTTCTAGGTCTGACTGATCCGCGATTGCTGACGTGGGGAAGCATGATGCAATCTGCTATGGACCAGCTCTATACCGGGGCGTGGATCTGGCTGTTGCTGCCGCCAGCATTTCTGTTGTCGCTATTCCTTCATTGGATACTGAAGCTGAGCGATCCGCGCGTACAATCCGGTTTGGAATTGGAACAACGATTATGATCCGTGTAGATGATCTTTGCCTATTCCATAGTGGTCGGCCACTTCTGCAAAACATCTCCTTCAACATCTTGCAGGGGCAGACTCTTGCGCTGATAGGTGCGTCGGGCAGTGGCAAGACGTCCCTTGCGCGTCTCCTGCTTGGTGTTCTGCCCGGGCGTCCCTACGATGCGCAAGAGGCGTCGCCCCAGGGTGCACGTGGGTTCCGTTGGTCCGGGCAGGTCAGGGTTCTCGGCGTTGATATGCTATATGGATCAACAGCGGATCGGCGCAAATTGCGTGGAGATGGGGTCGGATTGGTGGTGCAGGCATTGGCGGATGCGCTGAACCCACATCAAACCGTCCTACAACATATTCTGGAGCTGCTGCCACGCGCTAGCAATCGTCAAGAACATGCCAAGACGCTTTGTGCACAATTCAATATCCCCGATTGGTTGCTGCATCGTTACCCCTCCGGTCTCAGCGGTGGAGAGATCCAGCGCGTGCTTACCGCGTTAGCTATGGCGCGGGATCCTCGTGTTCTGATCTTGGACGAGCCAACAGCAGCGCTGGATCGCGTCAACCGTACGCGTGCAATTGCTTTGCTCGAAAAGGGTCGGTTGCAGCGCTGTCAATTGCTGATCACCCATGATCTGGATTTGGCCTGTCAGATGGCGGACCAGATGGCGATACTACATGAAGGAAAGTTAGTCGAAGACGGACCGGCAATCGACATGCTGCGCACCCCTACAATTGAAGAACCAGGCAAAGCCCTGCAAGCCGGTCGCCGACATCGCCGATGCTTGGACAATCACGGTGTCGCGCCACTTGTGCCCAGCCCACGTCCACCGCAAGTCAATCCATCTGGTCTGATCCTGCGAGACATTTCGCTCCGTCGCGGTGATCGACTCCTGTTGAATGGTGTCTCAACTGTCTTACCAAGAGGGGAGTGCCTGGCGGTTCTTGGACCTAGCGGATGTGGAAAATCGACGTTAGCGCGCCTGCTGGTCGGGTACGATCCAATGCAGGCAGGGAATATCTCATGGCGGGAAAGGCCAGGGGACGCTCCCGTACCCTGTTATCCTCACGATCTGGCGCTGGTGCCACAGCATCCCCATCGTGCAATTGCGCGTCATATGACAGTTGCGGAGGTCCTGGAGGACGCAAGACGGCTCAATCGTCTTGCCGGTAGGCACCGCAACACAGATAGGGCGGTATCGCTGCTGGAGAAGGTTGGCTTGCCGCAGGTGAGGTCATTTCTGGATCAGCGCGCAGCGGATCTTTCTGGGGGGCAGGCCCAGCGGTTGGTGATTGCCCGCGCATTGTCTTCGCAGCCGCGGTGCCTGATCGCGGATGAACCAACGGCATCGCTGGATCGTGCTGCCCGGAATCAGGTTTTGCAACTGCTTAGGCAACTGATGGTCAGAGATAAATTGGCGCTGCTGGTGTTCACCCATGACCCCAAAGTGGCTGGGGCCCTGGGTCATAATATTCGGTTTTTGTCAGACGGTCAGCTGCGGCTGAGCCCGTCGCCTGCGGACATGTCCATAGCCTGATCTGTCTGGAGCGTGCGCACTTGGTCCGATAGCCAATCGAGGTTTTCATCAGCAATGCCGAGTGCGCGCAGGTGGTCGGCTGTGTTCCAGAGATAGTCGCAATTTGGACCACGTTCACCAGCGGCATGGGCGATGATCTCGGCTTGCCGAGACAAACTGTGATTGTCGTATTGTTCGTGGTCGCGGTTGACCACATAGGTGAGCCCTTCGATCTCGCGACCGTCTGCGAGCGTCAATGGTGTGGTGATTTCGCGGTAGGCCGGATTGAACAGCTCACGGGCGCGCAGATATTTGAGAACTTCGGTCTCTTGACCTTCTGGTATCGCCAAAGCGACCCCGTTGCAGGTGGCATCCTTAGCGGCATCAAGGGCCAACACCAGTCCCGGTTGGGAGAACGTGCCGCGATAGCGCAGGGAGTTCAGACAGAACCGACGTTGGTAACCGGTGAGCCGTGCAGGCAGCTGTTCTGCGGGGCTAAACCCAGGATCCCAGATCAGCGATCCATAGGCGAAAACCCAAAGCGTGTTGGACATATGACAGCTCCGTTGTGCATTCATGGGCGGTGCCCGTATCCCTTGACAAAAAAATGGCGGAAGAGGTCAGGGGCGCCTCTTCCGCCTTGCAGATCAGTCCGTCAGCTGGCGATAGGAGGCCATCAAACTGCTGTAAGGGGGTACAAAGACTGAACGCGTCTCCTGTCCGATCTGGACGGTTTCCTTGACATCAAAGTGCAAGTGGATTGGCAACTCAGAGACCCAGCTATTGGAAACTTTCCCCAGGCGATCACCTTTGGATACTTTGTCAAGCGGTGTAACAGCGAGATCTTCCATGTTCATGTGAACATAGCGATAAAGCGTGCCCGAAGGCGTCTGCAAAGTTAACGCAAAGCGACCAACATGTGCAATGACGCCGTCCTCGACCGCGACCGCCCAATGTGTATCAGCCTTGCAGGTTGCAGGTCGGATGTCTTGGCCTTGATGACCGCCCGACGCACATACGGGTAGATCAGAACGACGTAGTTCGCAGAAATTGTCGCGCCAAGGATAATTGTAGTTGACCGTGTCACATTGACTGCCGCCGCCGCCTTTGAACCCTCCCGGTGCGTAGACATGGGAGTTGGCATAGGCCGGCCCGCTTTCGAGAGGAAAGCGCATATCGGGATAGAGTATAGCACTGATAGACAAGCCCACGCCGGTGTCTTTGACCAGATCACCGGGGGGGCTAAAACGCTCGTCCGCATTCGCCGGAGTGATGCAAAAAAGCGCGATGGCAGTGGCCGCAACTAGGGTCAACGTGGTGGCGTGTTGCGTCATTGCTCTGATCCTTTGGCAACGGTCAATGTTTGCGCAAGCTCGGCCAGATAGCTGGGCTCAATGCAGCGGGTGTCTTTGGTTGGTGCGTCGCATGTGATCCGCAACGTGTAGAACGCACCAAAGCGATTGAACATGTGATCGGCTCCGTCACCCGTGGATTCATATGTGCTGGCGTCGTGTCTGAAAGACAGGCCGGGTACATTCACCAGCAGAGTTTTCGCCCCCATAATGCTCAATTGGGCACCTTCAAGCACGTAATATGCGGTGTAAGCGTTGCCCTGGCCCTGGAAAGCTGGGAGATCAGCCTCGGCATTGGCGCCGAGGATCATCACGGGCAGCTTCATTTCCGTAAGGCCTGCGGGATCCCTGGCGATAAAAGCATTGATGATCGCCTCGTCTTCGTCATTTGCGCCGGCCCTTATCGAGCGGGCCGCGTCCCAATCAATGGTGCTGATTGCGCGGGTCGGGGCCTGATTGACCGGCTTATCAACCGCAAAAGCAGGTCCCGCCACAAGCGTCAGAGTAATTGCCGTGGCCAACAGGGCGCTCCCGACGGTTGCAGGGATGGATGAGGTCATAGTCTCTCTCCGAATTCGTGTAATTGATGTGTGATTGGCCCTAAGCGGGCTGCAAATCCTTTTGAATGGCTGGGCTCGCTGTTTTTTTGGACTTGGCGTGCAGCCGTGTCATTTGGCCAAAGATGTTGCGGCGATGCATTTCTTCGGTCCCACCGACGCTGCAGAATGCCAGGGCATCGCGCAGAAAAGTCGTGATTTCTCCCTCATGGTACCCTTTGCTGCCATAGAGCTTCATCAGGTCCATCGCGCCTTCGACAATGGTTGCGGCTCCGGTGAGTTTAGAGATGGAACAGGTCATCGCAGCCTCTGGCGCGCCGCAGAGCAGTTGATGCAGGGCGGCATAGGACACCCATTTCGCACTCTCCGCGCCGATGCGAATGTCGGTCAATTTCTTCTGAATGTACTGATGTTCGATGATTGGCACATCAAAGGTTGTACGTTTTTGGGAGAAGTCAAAAGCCTCTGCCAACATAGGTTCAATCAACCAGGCGGCCACCAGCCCATAGTACAGCCGACCCATGGAAACGATATTGACGAGGTTGCGCAGACCTGCGCCGGGTTCACCTAGCAAATGCCCGTAGTGCAAGGGCACATCGTCAAAACGCATCTGCCCAGTTGGCAGGTCAAGATTGCCCAACTTGCGATCTTGGGCGCCAATAGTCAAACCGGGACTATCGGCATCAAGAAGAACCAATGAAATCCCCTCGCGCCCGTGATCACTCAGTTTGCAGACCACCAGAATGAAGCTGGCAACTGGTGCGTGAGCGATATTGTATTTCACGCCATTCAAGCGGAAGGTTTCGTTCGGGCCAGGTGTCAGCAGGGAGGATGTGGCACGAACGTCTGTCCCAGTGTCAGGGTCGGCAATGGCGGTGGCGCTCAGCTCGCCATTGAGGATGCGGCCCAAGTATTCGCGTTTTTGGCTATCACTGCCATAGAGATCCAACGCGCGGACCATACCGGCCTGAGCAATCACTGAGAGCAACAGCCCAGGAGTCCGCAAAGTCGCGGCGAGGCCTTCGAGCGCAGCTGTAAATCCCCACCAGTCGCGCCCGTCGCCCCCAAATTCGCGCGGTACAATCATACGCCATAAACCGGCAGCGCTGAGGCGATCCCAGGTCTGCTGGTCAAAGGCGCGGCGGCCCAGCCGCAGTTCATCCCGATCAGCCATTTTGCCGATAGCGGCAAAGGCGGTGCGGGTTTGCCGCTGCTCCGGGGTCCATTCCAAATGCATCTTGTCGTCCTCGCAAACAGGGGGTCAGGCAGTTTCCTGGTAGGTGGCGATGGCTTCTTTGAAAGAGTCCGGCACCGGGTAGGTGGCCTGTTTGTCGTAGTCGAACATCACATGCACCGACTTGGCATTTGCAACGATGCGGCGGTCGGCATCATCGATATGCATCACGTGCTCCATCTCAAAGCTCTTGCCACCGAAACTAACAACACGGCTGCACACGACCAGATTGTCGCCATAGAGCGCCTGTGAGACATAGTCACACGATGTCTTGACCATGATATGGGGCAGCTTCTCAGACTTGGGCAGCTCCAGTAAGTCATGCATGTATTCAAGATAAGCCGACTGCATGTAGTCGTAGTACACTGGGCTGCTGACGTGGCCCATGGAATCGGTATCGCGGTAGCGGATTTCGATGTTGGTCTCAAAGGCTTTGTTGGACATGTTATCTCTCCAGTAGTGATTTGTTGATGTTGGATCAGGCGTGCTGCGTGCAGTCCTGGCAGGCCCGTTTTTCCAACGGGCCATGGATGGTGAACCCCATCGGAACGGGGCCAAACTTGCGCAGGATCGGCAGGCCGAATTTCTCAGCGGCGCAAAGCGTTGTGATACAGCCATCGGCATGCCCCTCGGCACAGTCGCGGGCAGCGACCACGTTGCTGGAAACAAAGCGCCGCTCGACCTTTGTGGGGAGCAGTTTTTCCGGGGCGGGATGTGTGGCGCAAGTCAGTGGCTCTGCGCCGGTTCGGGATGCCAGCACCATGTTGTCGGTATTCATGATGAACACATCCAACAGCTTCATCTTTTGGATATGCGCGTAAATGATTGAATGTAGATGGGGGTAGGCAACAACCCCGACCAGCACAGCACCGTCTTGGCATGCGACGCTATCTGCAGCCTGCTCCATCGTCCGGTGTAATTTGACAGAGGCATTCTGGCATCGCCGCAAGGCCCAAGACAATGCCGCCCGCTCGCAATTGGTACCAGTCGGGCCCAGCGTGTGAACCTGTTTTACCCAGGCGAACGTTTCGGCATCTGGAATATAGCCAACGTCGCTATTAGTTTCGAATTGAACGTCCATCATCCGTCTCTTCTGCTGGATTTTATTGAAGTCAAATTTTAATTGCGCAGGGGCGATAGTTTAATCAAGAGGTTTATCTTGATTATAAAATTGACGACAGTAAGTTAATTTGGAGATACGTGCGGTGTTTAATTTTTTTCTGGCTTGGGCCCCAATTTGCGGCAATCGGTATATTGCGAATCTGATCTGTTGACGCCATGGAACCGGGAAAGTTATTTTTGAACAATTCAAAAAAGCTGATGATGTTCCTCAGCTATGATGAGGAGCTATCAAATAATCTGATAAGACAGGTGAAACATGGGAAATTGTACCGGCGAGCTTCAAACGCGACCTTTGGAGACGCGTCACGCAAGCGGATATTCGCTCAAGGATTGTGCAAGAATAGAGGGGGCCTGAGGTGAGGCAGCGCGCGCCCGCTGCATCTTTGAGGGGCGCGTACAAGAATCGCTGTAGCGATTTTTCATGCAGTCTGCGCTGACAATGGGTACATTGTGCAGGGGCAGCCAGCCCCTGCTATATCCCCAATAGAGTGTTTTTGTCAGCTGGAGCGGGCAGGATTACGCCCAACTCCGTCGTAGAGATCGAGGCAGCGATCAAACCAAGACGAAACAGTATCGTCTTTAGTAAATAGAGTGTTAGGGGAGCACACATTGCACCACTGTAGCGTCCCAAACAGCGTGTAGTCGGCATAGGCGGGGGTTGCACCTGACACCCACGCCTGATGGGTTAGAAGGTCGCGAATAGGGGCCAATTTGTCAGGCAGCGCGGCGCGTTCTCGGTCGGCACCTTTGGCCATTTCCTCTAACGACATCCCAAATCGGCGTTCGCGGGCAGTCCTGAAATAGACTTGGTCATCGGGCGACATAAGGTTGTGCATATCCATCACCGCAATGGTCGCAAGGCTGGGGTGAAGAACGGTCTTACAGTAGCTTTCGACAAATCGTGTTAGCGCCATCGCGCCTTTGCCATCGAATAGAGCTGGAGCCTCTGGATAGGTCTCGTCAAGGTAGCGCGCTATATCATAGCTCTCACCAAGGACGGTTTCCCCGTCACGTAGAACAGGAACACTGCTGTACGATCCGTCCTCAATTTCAGAAATATCCTCAAATGAAACTGGAGTAAGAGAGTATTCTAAACCCTTATGCTCCAAAGCCATAATTATCTTCCAGACATGTGGCGAATAGTGACGTATCCCATCCTCGCCGCAGAGACTGTAGAGTTTACGCGTCATCAGATGCCTCCTGATAAAATTTCATACGGATTGAAACGAGGTGAGTTAAGAATCACCACGTTTAAATTATGTGGGAGAGTATCTTCATATTTTAATTCATCAATGCTATACTTAAATATTCGAAAATTTCTGCCAGAAATGCTGAGGCAAAAATTAGTCGCAAAAATGATTGGCGCGCGGGCTGGGCTACCTGGCTGGCGAACCGGCTGATTGGCTCAACATTGACTTAGGCTGGCACCGCCGTCATATCGCTGTCCAACAGCTCGCGTACGGCGCTGATAATTGGGTCTTTTGATCTGGTAACGAGATGGGCAAACAATACGCGTGTAGATTTGCGAACTTCGCGTAGTAGTGAAATATCACCGCCGACGGGATCATCTCCGGCACTGCTCATATGAACCAAGCCAATCCCGGCACCGCTGGCAATCAACGTTCGTGTGATGGTCTCATCGTCTACGTTGATAATCCGAGCCGGTTTAATGTTGTTCTCCTTGAACAAGCGCTCGGCGATCCGCCCACAACACGAGCTATAGGTAGGATAGATCCAAGGCAGCTGTTCCAACTTTGCCCAGTTGAGTTCTGGCCCCTCGGGCACCAAATCCGGTGCTGCGGCAAGATAGACGCTGAAATGTGAAATCTCGAGTGTCGCCAGATCGGTATGCGCCTCGTCAGGGTCGATGAAAAAACCCGCATCCAATCGTCCGCTGCGAATGTCTTCCAATACGCTGGATGAGGTGCCGTGTTGCAATGCGACTTCTAAGTCCGGGAAGTTTTTCGACAGGCTGGCTAGCAGACGGCTGACTTCGGTCGACCCGAGATTTCGCCCTGCACCAACACGCAATTGACCTGCCAGTCGCCCGCGCAAGCGAGAGGCTTCTTCCAGAAATTTCTGATGGTTGTCCAAGAGTTGCCGTGCCTCGATAAGCAGTCGTTGGCCGTCTCCTGTTACGCTCATACCCCGCGGTGTGCGCTGAAATAGCGTAAGACCCAGTGTGTCTTCCATCGTCTTGATATGTGCGCTGACAGCAGGTTGACTGCGGAACAACAGTTCCGATGCGCGTGTGATGCTGCCTTCTCTTGCCACGGTGACAAAGGTCTTGAGTTGACTGATGTCCATAGTTACCCCTTCAAGTGCCGTAGGGCGCTAAACGTGCTGCGCCGCTATTTAAAAAGCGCCACCACCCCTGGCCAACGCTCCAGGGTTTCTTTTATGCAGCTGGCAGGATATGTCAAAGCATTCGGTTCACCCTATAAGGGTATTTGGCCGTATTCCGCTTGTTACTTATTGTCCATACGAACGTCAGACAGGTCTAAGCACCCCAATGGTTGAAGCCTCAATGGGAACAGATATGGGTTAATGGTAACGTCGGGGTGACGGGCAAGCGTTTTGCTATCAGTCGATGACAATCGCGCCGTTGCTCATCTTGCGCCACAGATTATTCAATGTGGGTTTTGTGTTTTCGGTCTCGCGATAGAGACGTACCGAAAGCCGGGTTACAAAGGCATCCCCACCGGCAATCGTTAGACGACCGTCGGCCAGCTCCGCCTCACATAGTTTGCGCGGCAACCAACCAAGTCCGAATCCTTCCAAAATCATGGCTTTGACTGAATTTGCGAGAGAATTCTGGTTCACGACCAATAGGTTGGGCGGCGAGATCTGCTGGCGCAATGTGTGATCCAATACAGATCTCAGGGCTGAGGCACTGCCATAGGACAGCAGCGGCACCTGCCGCTTCGGATCACGGCGCAAATCAAACAGTGGAGCGCCATTCGCATCGGTCTTTGACACAGGAACAAACTCATCCTCGGAGAGGGTGAGATGGTCGCATTTGCTCACCTCAAGTGGTGATAAGAAATCCATCGCAGGATGCCAGTAGGTAAGAATTACATCACAATATCGCTGCTGCAAGGCGGTGACGAATTGGTCCGCCGCCCAGCTGGTTGAGTTCAGATCAACATCGAGCCCGCCTGCCGCCATCAGGGGTTCGATATGGTCGCGGAAGTGGGTCATGTACAACGACTGAGATGACGCAAAACGAATGACGTTCTCGCCGGCGGCATCAATGGTTTGGCAGCGTTCTAGTGTTTCTGAATACGTCCGCAAGATGATCTTTGCTTGCGAGAGGAACACGTCACCCGCAGGTGTTAAGGACAGAGGAAATGTCTGTCGGTTTATCAACTTCACACCTACCTCATCTTCCAAGGCGCGAATGCGCCTTGAAAATGCAGGTTGACTGACGTTTCGCTCTTCCGCTGCACGTGAAAAGTTCTTGTGCGTCGTGAGCGCCTCGAAGTCTCTGAGCCAGATAATATCCAAATTGCCTAGGTCCGTTCTGGTTGCGTCCAGTGGGCCGGGGTCCCGTGTGGTCAGCCGTCCAGTCTGTTTTCTTCCACCGCATGACAGGCCACCGTGCTTCCATCTGCTTGTTGGAGCGGGCGGGGTCGTACCTCGCGACACCTAGCATTCGCAAATGCGCAGCGGCTTTGAAAGGGGCAACCTAGGGGTAGGTTGATTGGGGTCGGGATTTCGCCCTGTAGCCTGATATGCCCTGGCCCATCGTCGTTTAGTTTAGGCACCGCCGACAAAAGCGCTCTGGTGTAGGGGTGTTTGGGGTTTTCAAAAAGGGTTCTGGTATCAGCCAGTTCGCAGAGCGTCCCAAGATAAAGAACGGCTACACGGGTACCGAAATGCTCTACCACGCTCAGGTCGTGGGTGATGAAAAAATAGGTCAGGCCGCGCTGGTCTTTGGCTTCCAACATCAGGTTCAATACCTGTGCCTGGATTGAAACATCCAATGCCGATATGGGTTCATCAGCGATAATGAACTCGGGATCCACGGTCAGAGCACGCGCAATGGCGATACGCTGACGCTGACCACCCGAGAACTCATGCGGGTAGCGGCTTGACCAGCTGGGATCGACCCCGACCGACTGCATGACCTCGGCGACTTTATCACGAACTTCCCCGCGCGACATCCGTGGATTGTGATGCCGAACGGGCTCTTCGAGCGCCTGCTGGATGGTCATGCGTGGGTTAAGCGAGGCATAGGGGTTCTGGAAGATCATCTGCATCTTTTTACGCAGCGGCAGCATGGCTGCGCGCGACCGGTTATCGATCCGCTCACCGTCGTAGTTGATTTCGCCGCCGCTTGGCGTCAGCAGACCCGCGACAAGCCGCGCAACGGTAGACTTACCGCAGCCGGATTCCCCAACAATGCAAAGCGCCTCGCCGCGATCCACGCTAAGCGAGACATTGTTGACCGCATGTACTGCACGCTTCTCGCGGGTAATACGGCCACCGCGCAGTTTCACAGTTTCAAGAAATCCCTGATCAAGGTCAAAGCGTTTTTCCAGGCCCTTCAGCTCGAGCAGGGGGTTGGTGGCTTGTGTCTGCGTGCTCATGCGCTCGCCTCCTCAAGATTGGCGTTCTGCAGGCGATTGACCTCGTGGCAGGCCACTTCAACCTGACCGTAGCGCACAGTCTCTGGCAGCACCTTACGGCAGTGATCAATGGCGTATTCGCAGCGGGGACTGAACGGGCAGCCAACAGGAATTGCGGTAAGACCGGGCATGTTTCCGGGGATCTGCTTCAGCCGCTGACCCGGCAGCGTCTGTTGCGGCAGCGCATTGATCAGCCCTTGGGTATAGGGATGCTGTGGATCGTTGATGATCTCACGGGTTGGACCGGCCTCGATCAGGCGGCCGGCATACATCACCAATGTTCGCTCAGTCATCTGGCTAACAACGCCAAGATCGTGGGTGATCAGGATCAGGCCAACCTTGTTGGATTGGCACAGCTCCAACAACAGCTCCATGATGTCAGCCTGGATAGTCACATCCAGAGCTGTTGTCGGTTCATCCGCGATGATCAGTTCAGGGTCCAACAGAAGCGCCATCGCAATGATGATCCGCTGCCGCATACCGCCCGACAACTCGTGCGGATACTGGTTTAGACGTTCCTCCGGCGAGGGGATATAGACCTCGCGCAGCTTCAGGATCGCGATCTGCTCTGCCTCGGCTTTGCTCAGCGAACGGTGCGCCTTAAGTGTCTCAACCATCTGCTGGCCAATGGTTAAAACCGGGTTCAGCGTGACCATCGGATCCTGAAAGATCATCGCCATGCGATTGCCGCGGATCTTGCGCATCTCGGCGTCAGATAGCGTGACAATATCCTTTCCACCAAAGAGGATCTGACCGCTGTCAATATAGCCGGGGCGGCTGAGCAGGTTCATCAGCGAAAAGCCGGTGATCGACTTGCCCGCGCCAGACTCGCCAACAATGCCCAGACGCTCGCCTTTGCCGAGGTCAAAGGAAATTTGGTTCAATGCCGTGACGGTGTGATCACGCATCGCGAATTTGACCGTTAGGTCGCGTACGGAAAGCAACGACATCGCTTTTATCCTTTGTAGAGTTTTGGGTTCAACACGTCGCGCATCCAGTCACCCAGAAGGTTGATAACCAGAACAAGCAGTACCAGAACCACGCCGGGGATGGCCGTGATCCACCAGCTGCCCGAGAAGATGTAATCAAAGCCCGAGGAGATCAGCGATCCCAGAGAGGGCTGGCTGGGCGGCATGCCCAGACCAAGAAAGCTGAGCGACGCCTCAGAAATGATGGCATTGGCGACCTGCACGGTAGAAATCACAAAAATCGGCGACAGGGAGTTGGGCAGGATATGCCGCACCATAATGCGTATCGGGCCAAAGCCCAAAACACGCGCGCTGTCGATATATTCTTTCTTCTTTTCGGCCAGCACAGTTGCCCGAACGGTACGGGCGTACTGCGGCCATTCCGCGACACCAATGACCGCGATCAGAAAGTAGACTGCGTATTGGTTGAAGGTCTCGCTGCCAAATATCGCCTGTGTCACGGCCAGGAAGATGATCGCCACCATCAGGGTGGAGAACGACAACTGAATATCAGCAAAACGCATCAGAAGACTATCAATCCGACCTCCGACATAGCCGGCAATCAGGCCAATGGAGATCCCTAGGAAAGCTTGGAGCGCAACGGCACAGAGGCCAATCAGCAGCGACAACCGGGTGCCATAGAGAATGGTGGACCAAAGATCCCGGCCCTGATCGTCAGTTCCGAAGATAAACTGCGGGTCCGCGCCATCAATCCATGTCGGCGGGTACTCGCTGTTCATGATGTCTATCTGCGACGGATCATAGGGATCAAACGGTGCTAGAAACGGTGCCAGAAGGGAGGCAATCGTAATGATCAAAAACACCGCAAAGGACACCATGGCAACGGGATTGCGACGGAAGCTGTAGCCCATGTTGGAATTCCACAGGCGGTTGAGCCGCGAGGGCGTGACTTGGTTTGTGCTGAGACTGTTCATGCGCCCATCCTCGCCAGATTAACAGTTGGATTGACGAGCCCGTAGATCAGGTCAACAATTGTGTTGGTGACCACAAAGATGAAGCCGACAACGATGAGATAAGCAACGATCAGCGGGGTATCGACGCGATTTACGGCCTCTAGAAACATGAACCCCATGCCGGGCCACTGAAACACGGTTTCGGTCAGAATGGTGTAGGCCACCATGGTGCCGATCTGCACACCCCCCACGGTAATTACCGGCAGTAGCGTATTTTTCAGGGCATGGACAAAATAGATACGGAACGGGTGGATGCCTTTTGCACGCGCATATTTGACGTATTCGCTTTGTAGCACTTCCATCATCTCTGCGCGGATCAAACGCACGAACAGCGGCAACATGATCGAGGCAAGCGCGATGGAGGGCAGCAGAATATGAGACCAGCCATCGACAGTTGCAAAATTGGTATCCCAATAACCAAAGACATGCACAACATCCCCACGTCCATAAGATGGGAACCATCCAAACTCGACGGAGAAGACAAAGATCATCAGGATGGCGGTCAGGAACACCGGGATCGAGATGCCAACAATCGACAGGCCCATGATCAGGCGGCTCAGGATGGAGTTGGGCTTAATGGCCGTGTAAACCCCAAGTGGCACTGAGAATCCGACAATGATCAATGTCGCACCCGCGACCAGCTCCAGCGTTGCGGGTAGCTTTTTCAAGATCACGTCCAGCGCGGGTTCCTTAAAGAAATAGCTGGTGCCAAGATCGCCCTGTAAGGCGTTGCCCAGAAAGCGGACATACTGGGTTAAAAAACTGTCGTTCAGGCCAAGTTCGTCGCGCAGCTGCTGACGGACCTCTTCCGAGACGGATTGGCCGACCAGTTCGCGTAGCGGATCGCCGAGATTGTCCTGAATAGCGAAGCCGATCACCGAGATGGCGAACATCACCGCGATAGCCTGAAACACACGTTTCACGAGGTAAGCGAGCATATTGGGGTTACCTTGTATCAGTCACTTGTTGATAGGCACAAAGCCGCAGTCACCCGTGGGGCGGCAGGGTTATGCCCACAAAGAAGTGGTGAAAATCTGGGGAATACCGAAAAAAGGCCGGGGCAGTCAGGCCGCCCCGGCCGGATGAGTATCAGTCGACTTTGAGGTCGCCGAAGTAAGGGAAGTTCAGAGCGTTCACGATTTTCTCAGCGTGAACACCATCGCGAGCCCCCCATGCCAGGTTCTGCCAGTGCAGCGGAATGAATGCCGCATCTTCATAGAGGATGCCTTCAAGCTTGCTCAGCAGTTCGCCACGCTTGGCAGTGTCGGTTTCTGCATTGGCTTCGGCCATCAGCGCATCCGCTTCGGGGTTACAGTAATTACCCGAGTTGTACTGACCGTTGCCGGTTGCTTCGTCTGGGCAATGGGTTAGGAACTGATGGAAGTTGGCTGAGTCTTCGGTATCCGCATGCCAGCCAATCATCATCATGTCTGCGGCCCGTTCGTCAAAGGCAGGCCAGTACTGCGCTTTTGGCATGGTTTGCAGATCAACCTTGATGTTGATTTTTGCCAGCATGGAAGCCACGGCCTGAGCGATCTTGTCATCATTCACGTACCGGTTGTTCGGCGCCATCATCGTAACCGAAAACCCGTCTGCATAACCAGCTTCGGCCATCAGCGCCTTGGCTTTCTCGACGTCAAACCGCGCGGTTAGGCTCTCATCATAGCCGAGATAACCAGCAGGGCTTGCCTGCGCACCAACGGTCCCGAAACCACGCATGATACGGTCTACAATGCCTGCATTGTTCACGGCGTAGTCGATCGCCTGACGAACGCGTGCGTCCTTGAACGCATCCACTCGATTCTGGTTCAGTTGGAATGTAATGATACGGGTGCCCGGCTCGGTGATCAGGTTGGTGCCGTCGTTCTCTTCGACACGCTTCAGATCGGTTGGCGGAACCGGCGCGATAAAGTCGACATCACCGGCAAGCAGAGCTGCAACGCGGGTAGGATCTTCTTTGATTGGGGTCAGGATGATCTTGTCGACGTTACCCTCGGACGCGGTGTCCCAGTAGCCATCAAAGCGATCAAAGACGACTTTTACGCCCTGCTCACGTTCGGTGACAGTGAAAGGACCGGTACCGGACAGGTTGCGCGAGGCAAAACTGTCGCCATGCTTGACCAGCTCGGCCTTGTCTTTGCCATCCTCGGTGGTGCCGGTGTAGAACTGGCTGTCCATCGGGAAGATGTAGGTCGCAGTATGCAGGACCAGCGGATAGGGCTCAGAGGTTTTCAGGTCGAAAGTTAGTTCATCGACAACTTCCACGTCGGTGAAGGCTGCAAAGATACCCTTGAAGTCCGGGCTTTCTTTCAAGCGGTCAAACGTCCAGTCTACGTCAGCGGATGTCAACGCATTGCCACTGTGAAAGGTGACGCCGTCGCGCAGCTTGAAGCGCATGGTGGTTTCGTCGATCTGCTCCCAGCTCTCGGCCAGACGCGGTGCAAATTGCAGGTCTTTGGTCCAGCGGACCAGCGGATCAAAAACCATGTGTGACAGTTGCAGTGTGCCACCGGACAGCTGCTCATGCGGGTCCAGAGATACCGGATCCGCATCATAGGCAACCTTCACGGTCACCTCAGCCATCGCGGCCGTTCCCAGCGTCGCCGTAAGCGTGGCAACCGCGAGCTTGCTCGCAAAATGTTTCATTTTTAGTCCTCCCGTTACTGTATTGTTACTTTATCGGTATCGTAGCGATGCCGAACAATCCAATGCCGATTGCAATGCCGCTATGCAAAATGAGTATAGCTAATATAGTTGTTATTTTTCAAATAATTAGGCGAAGAACCTCTTTCTTACTGGTGGTTAAGGCGTCTTTTCATAGCGATCAATCGACAGGGCATCCGCCAATATCTGCTGAAAGGAGGTTATGCCTGCGTTCGTGCTATGCCACCTCACGCCCGCTACGAATGTCAATCAAGCGGAAGGCCAGTCGATCAGCAATCAGAGGCGAAACACGTTGAACTGGAGAATCGCTTAATTCCGAGGATGAGGGGATTGACGCACCATAGTCCCCGGTTTCGAAACAGTTCGTCACGAACCGCGGGTTTGTGCGTCCTTTATGCCTGTTAATCACATGTTAACCATGTTGAGGGTTCGAAAATTTGCGAATGATACAGAAAAAATCTATCTGCTTTTACTCAACTTATTCCATTCAATGCAAAGAGAACCCACAATGGCAAATGTATTCGTTGCGTCGTTTCCAGGCGTATCCTCGCTTAGCAACTACCTCGCCTTCGACGGATTTGAAACGTCGCGCGCCTCATTTGATACCGTGATCTCTGCTACAGAACTGGAACAAACCGCCGACGATGGCTCGGTTCTGCGCATTGGTGGCGACTTCTCAAGCGTCGACCAAGCTACCTGGCAGATTTATTCCATCGACCATTCCCTAAATGGTGCGCCAATCGTATCAATTTCGAACATCTCCATGAGCTTTGACCGTTTTGCGTCCTTGCCGGCAGGTGATCTGGCACGTGCGTTCTTGTCCGGTGATGACGCAATCACAGCTCTGCTCAATGATAACGTGACCGAAATCCAGACATTTGGTGGAAACGACAGAGTTTCGCTTGGCGCTGGTAACGATACGGTGGCTGGGGGTGTGGGCAGTGACTTCATCACCGGCGGGCTTGGTGTAGACAGTCTTCGCGGCGGTCACGGGGCTGACACACTGCATGGCAACGGTGGCGACGACATCCTGCGCGGTGGTGTTGGTCGTGACTTACTATTTGGTGGCATCGGAGATGATATCTTGGGCGGCGGCAAAGGGCACGACCGACTGATCGGCGGATCTGGTAACGACATCATCCGTGGCGGTGCAGGTGTTGACCGTCTATTCGGCGGGACGGGCGACGACATTTTGAGTGGCGGAACCGGGGCAGACATCTTTGTATTCAATCAGGGCGACCACACTGATCGGATCACCGATTTTGAAATCGGGATTGACCGGATCAAACTGGGTCGGGGCGCCGAAGACATGGGTGATGTTGATTTTGGGCAGGTCGATGACAATGTTGCGATCTACTTTGCCAATGTGACTGTTTTTGTCGAAGACATGACAATTGCGGATCTTCAGAACCCTGACCACTTTCTCTTCTGATAGACTGATGCTGTGGCGGCGACAGTTCACCAACGGCCGCAACAACTCCGCTTTCGAGCGAACACGACCGGATAGCCGGTTTAGACAAGGGGGTACAGAATGACTACTACCAGCCAAAACTTAGTTGCCGTCGCACTTCTTTGCGCTTTGCCCACGGTCTCTGTTGCGGATCCTCTGCCGCGTAGTGCAAAGGTCGCCAACCCGCAGAAGATTGCCAAAGTTTACTCTGGCAAGACGGAACTCTGGACGAACAATTGCGGAGGGGGCATCTATTTCGCCCCTGGTGGGCAGGCCCGCGCTTGGTGTGCAGATCAAAGCGATAATCTTGGGGCCGGAACCTGGAGCGTCGATGCCAGCGGTCGCATGTGTCAGGATCTGGTTTGGTACTACCCGAGCGGCCGCCGTGCCGGTGCCAGCGTCAGCGAGAAGTCCTGTATCAGCCACGTTGTAGATGCCTGGGGTGTGATGTGGCGCAGCTGGCCCAATGATTCCGAATGGTGGCCAATGGGCAAAGATGCAGGCCTGGTACGGGGATACAAATTCCAAGTACAGGTGCAGCAGAGCCGCTCCAAACTCGGTTTCTGAGTAGCGTGAGAATGCAATCTTGGCCGATACGACCGGGCGCTGGTTTTTTGCCCGGTCGTATCGCTTTTACACTTGCACCCGTGCGCCGCTGCGCATAAACCCCGCCACAGTGGACCGATAGCTCAGCTGGATAGAGTACTTGACTACGAATCAAGGGGTCGGGGGTTCGAATCCTCCTCGGTCCGCCACTATTTCCTTGTAAAACGCCAGAGATGTTTGACTTTTCCGTCACAACATTGACCCAACAGAGTCCAGGCCGAACTCTTTCGCCGCAACATTCACCCAGCATCAGAACACTGCCCGCTGGCGTTCCGTGTTGTCCAAAAATTTGCGTTGCGTCATTGTGTCAACATGCGTCAGCCCACAAAACAACATTTGGATCGACATGAACGCCTCAAGGCCGATCTTCGATTCCGGGGAAGCTCTCTCGCAAAGATCGCCCGCGAATTGGGCGTGACTGACTCTGCTGTCACCTTGGTGGGCAAGAGAATGTGCCGGCTGCAAAGATCGAGCAGGCTTTGGCCGAGGCTTTACAAACTACGCCAGAGAAGCTTTTCCCTGATCTTGGCGAAAGAGGACAAAGAGCCCACAGCGGAAATGTCAGATTTGTGCTGCGTACGCTCGTAGCGCGGAAATTGCTGCAGCGGGAAGACCGGTCATTCATGTGTGCCGCAGCGGAACGTCATGCTCAAGGATCATGTCGCGGGACCGAGTCGACTTTCGCTGCGGCTGCGCCAATGACGGCTTCGCCTAAGCATTGATCCTTGACAAACTTTGGGAACTACCAAAAATTCTCAATTTTCGGCGCAGAGAAAGATGAGATGATTATGACAAAGAACTTATGTTTGACTTTTTGTGCCTTTTTGCTTTTTGCATGCAGCAGCGGAATTAATCCTTATGATGACAGGATACGAAACTTCACGGAAACAGATCAAAGCAAGATCAAAGCACTCTTGCAAGATCCTGACCAGCTGAGGCGCTTTCTTTCAGGAACAACCAAGCGTGCGCCACACCCGAGTTTTACGCAGATTGGTTATTTTTCACCAAGCGGTCAGTACTTTCTTGCGTATCCAGGCAATACCAGCGTGGTACAGGGAAGATGGTCAGTCTCTGAACGTGGCAGACTTTGTTTTTCATATTGGAACGAACCTTGGGATTGCTCTCACATACAACCTGACTTGACCGCTGACACCGCACAAATTGTCGATGGCGACGTTCTGAATTTAAGTCGGCGGAAAAATCTACCACGCCCGATTCCAAGGAACAGGGGAATGACAATTGAGGAGGTCATGAGTTGGTTCGGACTAAAAAGTCGCAATTTAGTCAATAAGGTAGGCTGGAATCGACGCAGATAAATCGGAACATACACGACATTGCAGACATCTATTCTGTCCGCAGCATCAGTTACTTTGGGCTCTCTGCTCCCCAATGCCAGTGCGGCGTGATCCAGGTTGAGGGCGGATTGGAACCTGCCGTTCGCCTCCCAGTCTAAGTTGCTGAGACTCTGCGTCTCCATTTAGTGCGCCGACATTGGTGCTTCCATAGCCAGCCTTCGGCCAAAACACCGAGAAATCGGGCTGCGAGCCCTCTTTGTACTATTTCTGCGCTGCGCTAATGTTCGCTTCAAAACTGGCACCACCCGTTACATCCGAGGCAAGGAGGTGTGGACGGGCCTGCATTGTTGATGGCATGTAGTGTCTATGGTCGCTTAGTTTACGCAATATGCCGCGTGCTTTTTTAAGTCTTGCATTGCAGACATTGCGGGCTTCGGCATGAAAAAATTTGAGAAGGCAGTTCGGCCCCGATGCAGATTGTTGACGACATAACCACCCTTGACGGGACGGATTTTATTTCATGTGAATTTAGACTGCTGCGCTTTGATGGCATGGACCTTTCACAGTATCGATTTGAGAGTTGCGTCTTCCATGATTGCAGTTTTGTCAGCGCGCTCATGGAAGAGTGCACATTTTTGAAGTGTAAGGCGCTTAAGGCTGATTTTAGCTATTCTCGCCTATCTGACGCCCAATTTGAGGGGTGTAATCTGTCCCTCACAAACTGGTCAGGGGCAGACGTATCTGGCTCAATATTTCGGGATTGCAAGTTAACCGGTGCCGACTTCAAAGATGCTCGCGCCTTAGGGGTGGACTTCAACGGTTCCCTTCTCTCGGGTGCGTTTCTGCGTAAGATGAACTTTCGAAAGTGCCACTTGGATGGCATCGACTTTACCGAAGCAGACCTTGCTGGCTGTGATTTTCGTGATGCGACCTTTGACAGATGCCGTTTACAAGCCGCGCATCTTGCCACCGCACGTTTTGATGGCGCGGATTTGCGTTCGGCTGACCTCGGGATTCTGACGTTCTCTAATGCGACTTGCTTTAGGGGCGCGATCATTTCCAAAAATCAGGCAACCGAATTACTGCATGGATTGGGCTTGATGGTTCTTTGATATCGCTATGATCACCAGATGGTTCTTTCGAAATTTAACTCATATCGTGCTCGAATTTAGGGTTCACTCGAAATCGGCATATTACCACTGTTCCACCGCAATTTTCCCGATTCTTGCAAGCAGCCATTGAGGCGTTAAGGCTCAAGGTCGGGATGTCCGGCGACCTTCGCGTACATCAGCCATGCGGCGAAAGAGCGGTTTGGATCAGAGTTGTCGAACAACGTTTGAACGGCTGCTATGGCGACACTTGCTGTGGCGCCGCAGAAACGGTGCCGCACCTGCAAGAGGATGCTGCGTCGGCGAAGGCGAGAAAACGAATGACGGCTGAGTCCCGTCTGTACCTTGGCCTAGCTCGCGATTAAGCTCCAGTTTGGGTCAAAAATGCTTGACGTTTGGGTCAGCATTGCGTGACGCGGCCCGGTGATAGGATTCAGAAATCTCAACGCATCGAGTCAAAGATGCGAGACGTTCCACAGCGAATGTGTAGAACGTCAGGGATGTTTGACTTTTCCGTCACATCATTGATCCAACAGAGTCCAGGCCGAACTCTTTCGCCGCAACATTCACCCAGCATCAGAACACTGCCCGCTGGCGTTCCGTGTTGTCCAAAAATTTGCGTTGCGTCATTGTGTCAACATGCGTCAGCCCACAAAACAACATTTGGATCGACATGAACGCCTCAAGGCCGATCTTCGATTCCGGGGAAGCTCTCTCGCAAAGATCGCCCGCGAATTGGGCGTGACTGACTCTGCTGTCACCTTGGTGGGCAAGAGAATGTGCCGGTCTGCAAAGATCGAGCAGGCTTTGGCCGAGGCTTTACAAACTACGCCAGAGCAGCTTTTCCCTGATCTTTGCGGAAGAGGACAAAGAGCCCTTTAGCGCGCTTTTGCATCGCGGCTAATGTCTGCTATCGTGGTGGGGGAAAGAGCGTTCAACAACCACTTTGGTTTTGAACAGGGTTTGTGGAGGCAGCAATCTACGACTTTTGCGGACATTCCAAAAAGGAGCGTTTTTGGAATAGCTCATGAAGGAAAAGGTTTACGATGTTTAGGTTGAGAACGCCGCAAGCACGCGGACTTGCCGTGGCGGCGCTGATCATCGGTTGTGCTGTATCGGCTTGGCGCTACACAGAGGAGCCGCCTGGTCATATTATCAGGGCCGCTGCCGTCACTGAAAGAGTGCCAAACTCACGAGCCGCCTTTCCGTTTTTTCCTGATACTCGAACAGAGGAAGAGAAGGCAGACAAGAGTTGGCATTTCGATATGTCGTTTCATACTTGGGTGGAACAGTGCGGGGTTAATCCCGTCAAGCCAAGAAGCTCTTGGCCGCAAGGTGTGCCACGTTCTATCGTCCACTGGGGTGTTTCTCTGTGCAACAACGCACAAGCACCAGAAGAATTTCTCAATGAGATGCGCCCATATCTGAGAGATGCTGCTATACGTGATGTCAAAAGTTTCACCATCAGGGTAATGGCTATCCCATTTTATGGCTTCCTTGCAGCGGGAGTTTTTCTTTTGCTGGTGCGCGGAGGCTTGCGAATTAGCCGCTGGATACGAACTGGATCCTAGATGGTAGGCTAATTTCAGTGTGTTGATGCGCTTTTTGTACGAGGATTGTTATCCCAAAATGATCGTTTGTCGAACGGTTTACCAGATCGGACATTGATGCAAGCGCAGCGACTGTCTGCAAAATCCGCTCTGTCGACCTTGGCCTAGCTCGCGATTAAGCTCCCGTTTGGGTCAAAAATGCTTGACGTTTGGGTCAGCATTGCGTGACGCGGCCCGGTGATAGGATTCAGAAATCTCAACGCATCGAGTCAAAGATGCGAGACGTTCCACAGCGAATGTGTAAAACGCCAGAGATGTTTGACTTTTCCGTCACAACATTGACCCAAGCGCCATTTTGAATTCAATTGGGCTTAGGCTGGCCGCTTCATCTTGGCGGCTAACACTACGCTCGGCTTTGTGTATCGGGCAAATCTCAAGACCTTACTTGGACAAAGCAGCCCTTGAAAACGGGCGCTTTTCGAGCGCTCGAGAATGTCAGAGTTTCCCTGTGCCGAGTGCAGGGTGTGAATCGGCATGCGAAATTGACCCACTTAGGTGGGTTATGAGCGAGTAAAATTGACCCACCTGTTTCGTTAACATCCGCGCTTCAAGTGCGGAGGAAAGAGCAGGTGTTATTGATGGAAAGTGTATCGAAGATCCGTCTGTGGGTGCTGGTTGAAGGGCGCAGTATCCGGTCTGTTGCGCGGGCGACGGGATTATCGCGCAACACGATCAAGAAGTATTTGAAGGATGAGAGCCCGCCGAGCTACCAGCGCCAGGCTCCACCGGTTCGGCACAAACTGTGCAACGGGTTTGATCTCCGGCTTCAGGAACTGTTCGATCAGGACCAGAAGCGACCACGTCGGGAGCGGCGAACGGCCCAGAAGCTTTATGAGCAGCTCGTGGTGGAAGGCTACACCGGGTCCTATTCTCCAGTTCAGCGATTTGTCCGCGATCTGAAGCGGGCTGGCGCCGGTTCTGGCGATGCTTTTATCCCCCTGCATTTTGCTGCTGGTGACGCCCTTCAGTTTGACTGGAGCGAAGAACGGGTTGTCCTGGGCGGCGTTGAACAAAAGATCTAGGTTGCCCATTTCCGCCTGTGCCACAGCCGCAAGCCTTTGGTGATCGCCTATCCCGGCGAAGCCCAGGAGATGGTTCTGGATGCTTTTGTGCAGGCACTGTCTTTCTATGGCGGGGTTCCACGACGGGTGATCATTGATAACCCCAAGACCATGGTGACCTATGTGTCCCGCTCGAAGGACCGGATATTCCATCCCCGGTTCCTGGCTCTGATGAACCACTATGTGATGGAACCTGTTGCCTGCACGCCCGCAGCGGGTTGGGAGAAGGGGCAGGTCGAGAACCAGGTCCAGTTTTTGCGCGGCCGGTTGTTTGTGCCCAAGCCTGCCTTTGAAGATCTTGATGCGCTGAACAACTGGTTGCGCCTGCGCTGTGAAGAACTGGCCAATCGTCCCCATCCCGAACAGCAGGATCGCACGATTGCCGAGGTGTTCGAAGACGAACGCGCCGAGCTGCGCCCCTTGGGTCGGCCTTTTGACGGCTATGTTGAGAAGACGGTTCGTGTCCGATCCACTTGCCTGGTTCAATATGCCAGCAACCGCTACAGCGTCCCGTCCCACTTTGCCGGTCAACATGTGTCGCTGCGCGCTTATGCGGGCCGGATTATGCTGGTGTCGGGCCAGGATATCATCGCCGAGCATAAGCGCCGCTTCACCCGCAACGTCAGCTACTTTGAACCCTGGCACTATGTTCCTCTGCTGGATCGCAAGCCCGGCGCCCTACGCAATGGCGCACCCTTCGTGGACTGGCAACTGCCTGAGGCCATGCACCAGATCAGGGAACATTACATGGCAGACAAGGGCGGGGATCGGGAGTTCGTTGATCTGCTTCTGCTCGTCCAGGATCACGGGATCGAGGTTGTCGAGATGGCTTGTGAACTGGCCGTGGCACAAAACACCCTCCGCCTGCCCGCCATCATCAACCTGATTAACCAGTTGGTGGAGCCGGTCATCACGCCGCTCAGCGAAGCCTATGCCTATCCGCAACTGACCCTGCGACCCGAGGCCGACTGCAAGCGCTATGAGATCCTGTGCTCGACTGAGGAGGTTGCCGCATGAACGCCCTGATCGACCAACTGACCGCCCTGAGGTTGCACGGAATGGCAGCTTGCGCACATGATTTGCTGTCCGCGCGCAAGCCACCAAGTCTGACCACAGCGATAAAGCAACTGATCGACGCGGAGACTGTAGAGCGGCGGGCGCGCTCTATCCAGTATCAAATGAGGATCGCGAAGTTCCCCCATCATAAGGACTTCGCCACCTTCGATTATGGTGCTGCCGCCATCACCCAGACCCAGATCGAACCGTTCTGCACAGGGCAGTTCACCCAAGAGGCGCACAACCTCATCCTGGTGGGCGGAACCGGCACCGGCAAAACCCATATCGCCATCGCTTTGGGCACCACCCTGATCACCAACGGCAAGAAGGCACGCTTCTTCAACGCCGTCGATCTGATCAACGCCCTGATCAAGGAACAGGCCGAGGGCAATGCCGGGAAGATCATCCGGCAACTCTCGGCTCTGGATTGCGTCATCATCGACGAGCTGGGCTACATCCCGTTCCCCAAGTCTGGCGGAGCATTGCTGTTCCATCTGATCAGCAAGCTCTACGAGAAAACCAGCGTCATCATCACCACCAACCTGGAGTTCGGAGAGTGGGTCTCGGTCTTTGGCGATGCCAAGATGACCACCGCGCTGCTGGATCGCGTCACCCACCATTGCGCAATCATCGAAACCGGCAACACGTCCTATCGCTTTGCTCAGAGCAAAAGCCGCAGAGAAAAGTAACCGTCCCGAAAGCAAAGCCCCCAGACGGACTCGCTATATGAGGGCGGCCCGCCTGGGGGCTTTGCGCCACATGGGGTGGGTCAATTTTAAATGCTGAAACCGGGTCAACTTTGAACGCTCATTGACATGCAGTGCGATACACGCTTTCAGCCATTAATGGCGTCGCCGCTTCCGGACCATTGGCAGACTGGGAGCAGTACGTTGCTGCATACTCCAAAGCAGCCGCTGGCGCCCTACCTACAATATGCAAATTCTGAAGGACGCTATGACGGCTCGAGCAAACACTTGCAGCTGTTGCGGCCTATCAGAGACATGACTGCAATGCGAACAAACAGGCAACATTTCAAGGTGAACTAATGCGGGCATTCATTTCCTATTCCCACCATGACAAAGCCGCGCTTGACCGGCTGCACGTACATCTCAAGAACCTCACAAGGGAGGGACAAATTGAAACGTGGTACGACCGCGACATCTTAGCTGGCAGCGAACTCGACTCCGAGATCGAACGGGAAATGGAAGCAGCCAACCTATTCCTGCTCATGATCAGCCCAGACTTCATCGCGTCTGATTACTGTGTCGAGCGCGAAATGAAACGGGCGCTTGAACGCCATGCAGCCGGGAGTGCCCGCGTCGTGCCCATCATCGTGGAGGAATGCGACTGGAAGGCAATGGGTGAATTGCGCTTGCTCAAGGCGGTGCCCACTGACGGTAAAGCGATCAGCGGATGGGCCAATCCGAATACGGCCTACCTTAATGTGGTGCAGGAATTGTGCCGGATCATCGAAGCGGAAAACGCACCTTCGCCCATAGGTAACGCCTCGCATTAACCAGTGGCCCCGCGAACAGCGACGGCCCGCTATCGTGCGAAACGGGAGTTTGACGAGATCGACCGAGGCGACTTCCGCGATGCTCCGTTCGCCACAATCAAGGATTACTTCCAACACGCGACCGAGGAGATTGACTCAATTGCCGGATTGCGTGGCCGCTATCGCAGATAGAGGAGCGACCTCCTTCAGAGCGACGGTCGTGAACGCCGGGAACCTGTTGCGTGACTGGTGGCGTGAGGCGCGTCCAGAAGGCTGGCTGTTCCCGGGCAGGCCGAGGATCAATCCGATCTCGCATCGGCAATTGAACCGGGCCTTTACCTCGGCCAGTCGCGGCGAAAAGCAGCAAAGTCCGCGACCCGTGTGTTCAGCCCAATACTATGAACGGCGATTTTCATAAACGACTCCCAGGAATAACGCCGCCCTCACATCTACTGGGCAGCGTTGTGTGTCTAGGCGTAGCGGGGCGGTCTGACCTTCTTATTCGGCAGCGATGACCATGGAAGAACCCGCGCCAAGTATTTCGCCCGCGTCAAACCGCGACCAACCCAGATCCCCGTCATAGCGCCAGACCAGATGTCCCTGATCGTCCATCGCAATCAGATGCAGCCAGCCATTGTCGAACAGGGCGCGCACCTGCGGGTGGCGCTCCAGAATCTGGGTCATGGCCTCACGCGGGGCTTCGATCACCACGGTCAGGCGCAGCGGGTCATGTTGCAGTGCTTCGCCATCATGCACCGACTGCCAGGGCAGGCCGGGTTTCAGCGCACCACCATTGCCCTCCAGCACGCCGATACCGCCGACCACATTGTGCAACAGCTTGTTGCCGCCGCCGAACAGGGCCGGGGCCACGCTGGAGCCATAGTATTGCAGGCTGATCCAGCTGGCGACCACCACCGGCGCCGTCATGATCAATTCCAGCATGCCAAACCCCTCATCCGCCCGCCAGTCATAGCTGTGCAGGAAGGACTGCCCGTCCAGCGCAGTGCCTTCGGTCCGGCTGCGTGGCGCGGCAACAAAGGCCCGACACCCCGCCAGCCCCCATTCGGGGCGCAGCTCGGCCCAATCAGACGAGCGGCGCAGAATATCCTTGCCCGATTGCGCCCGCGGCAGCCGTGCCGCCCGTTCACTGCGCGCCAATGCGCCAGCAGCCTTGACCCAGCGGCGGATGCGGGCCAGCTCACGCGTGAGACGCACTGTGGACCCATCGGGCAAATCCTGTTCGAACAGGGTCACCTGATCGGTGGTGGTGTGGTGCAACGCAGGCAGGAATACCGTGTCTGCGGGGATCTTGATTCCCTGATCCGACAAGGCGGCGCGCACAGATGGATCGTTTAACAATCCCGCCAGCAGCCGCGCATTCACATCGCCCGCATAACCTCCGCAAGCGCCACACTGCAGGGCGCTGGCATGGGGATTGTTGGTCACATCCGCGCCGTGACCTGCCAGCAGAACCACAGCGGCAAAGTTGTCGGTCAGCGACATCGCCGACAGGATGGTTTTTGCCATTGCGACGCGGCTGTCCAGATCCACCGATGGGTCCAGTTGCGGCGCCGGATCGGTGGCCGCGCGACCGCTGACACCAAAGGCATCACGCAGCAGCTTGCCCGCATAAACCGGCCCCATCGCCTCAACAAAGGCAAAGGAAGACACCGCCGCCAGCTTGAACCGACCCCAGGCGCGTCTGGCCCGCGCTGCATAGCGCCGCGCCAGATCCAGATTGCCCGCCTCAACCGCCGATGAGGTGACGCCGGGTTTTAACAGGACCGGCCCACGGGCCTCACACACATCGGATCCAGCCGCTGAGTGCGCTGCCGCAAGGCCAAAGAACCCAGCAAACCCGATAGTCTCGACGCCGCTATCCTGCGCCTCCAGCGCGCGGCGGAACACTTCGGACCGCACATCAATGCAAAAGGCCGCTTGCACTACGGGCCGCGCATTTGTGTCGTTGTCCTGCGCGGGATCCTGCGGGCTGGGCCTTGCCAATGTGCTGGCCAATTGCCGCTGCTGTGCCCGGTCGCCAGCCTCTTGCAGGATCGCATCCACCACCTGATCGCGGGTTGGCGTCACCGGGGTTTCATGGCTGGTGATCACCGCGTCCCAACGGGCAGTGATCTGATCGCGGTACTGATGGAACAATGCTTCGTCAAACACCATGCGGATCGCCAACAGCTCAACCGTGGTGGTGTCGCTGCTGCCCTCCAGCTCGGCCTGCCACGACAGGTAGCGGCCAAATTGCGCCCAGCCCTGAAGGGTGATCAGCCAGCGATGAAACGCGGTTTCGGCCGCGTCAAAACTGATACCCAGCGTTTCGGAGGCGCGACCAATCGCGCGCCAATGTGACCGGTTGGTGGCGGCAACAAACCCGCCAAACCCGTGCAGCCCGTGGATTTCCGGCGTCAGATCGCGGCTCGCAAACTGCCGCCACGCGGCATAGGCACCTCCGGTCCGGTCGGGCTGCCACAGTGCCTGCCCCTGATCGAAATGACTGGCGGCAAAGGCGCCGATCCGATCCTCAACAAGGCCGGGCCAGTCTATGCCCGAAACATCTGCAGCCAGTTCCGCCACGGTTGGCACCGCGCTGAGATCTGTAGCGCCCGCATCCGGGGTCTTTGACGTCAGGACGGCGCTCAGATCCCGCAAGGTGACCGCCTCGGCAGGGCCATGTACAGCAGTCGCGAGGGCCGCGCGCAGATCATCGTCGCGCAGTACGCCGCTATGATATTGCGCGGCCCAATGGCTGCGCTGCGGGGTGATGCGCTGGCCCGCCACCCGTGCCAGACGCGCCGAGGCTCTGGCCAGCGGTTCGTCGCCTTGGCCCAGAAAGGGGTTCACGGCGACACTTGCGGTCAACGGAAACAGCGGCGGGATCTGACGACTGGCGGTATTGGCCTTGGTGACCAGTTCCAGCAGGGCGGCGGGATAGGTTTCGTGCTTCATCAACATAAGGTCAGTCTCCCGATTTCAGGCCGTTGTGCGCTTGGACCAGCCATCCAGCAGCCGGTCAAAGATTGCGTTTGCATAAAGCCCGTTGGACAGGTGAACACGCAGCCCCGCAGCAGCCGGGTGCATCGCCCAGAGCGGGAAGGTCGCCTGCGCCACAGCCACCGCGCCAAAGCTGACCAGCGCCAGCACGATCAGCGCCCATTCCAGCGGGCCGGGGGCAGGAGTGGCGGGCAGGGTGCCTGCGGTCAGCTTCAGCGCCGCCAGTTGCAGCAGGAAGTAACTGACCGACGTCGCGCTGGCATAGATCACCGTGCGCCGGGTCAGCGCACCGGGGGCGGCATCGGCCAGACCCTGCGCCAGGATATAGGCCACGCCAAAGATCAGGATCACTCCCAGCGCAATCGCCTGCACCGATTTGCCGTCAAAGCCAAAGACCGCCCCAACCAGTGCATAGATCACGATACCGATGCCAAAGGCCTGCATCACATTGCGTCCACTCGGCACTGCGACGGGACCGGGGCGCCGGATCGCGGCAACATTGGCCACCGCCTCACCCGCGCTGAGAAACGCGTGCGCCTTGTAGAGCGAATGCGCCACGATATGCAGCAGCGCCAGCGGGAAAAGCGCCAGACCGCATTGCATGATCATAAACGCCATCTGCGCGATAGTGGACCAGGCAAGCGAGGTCTTCACGGCCGGCTGCGTCAGCATCACCAGCCCGCCAAACAGCGCAGTGAACCCGCCCAGCATCACCAGCACCGCCATCACCGCAGGCGCGGCCAGCATCACATCGGCAAAGCGGATCAGCAGGAATCCGCCCGCGTTAATCACCCCGGCATGCAGCAATGCGGACACCGGCGTCGGGGCCTCCATCACCTCGGTCAGCCAACCATGGGTCGGAAACTGCGCTGAGGCCAGAACCGCCGCCAGCGCGATCAGCACTGCGGCTGCACCCGTGAGCAGATCCGGCGCGGCGGTGGCCAGAATGGTGGCAATATCGCTGGTACCATAGGCCATGATCAGCAAGAGCGCGGCGACGGCCAGAGACAGCTCGCTGGCCCGCCCCACCAAGGCCTTCTTGCGGGCCGCGCGGCGCGCTGTGGTCCGGTCACGGTAAAACAGCAGCAGCTGATGCAGACACAGGCTGGTGGCAGTCCAGGCCAGCACCAGCTGCACCAGATTACCCGACATCACCAAGAGCAGAACCGCCGCCAAAGTGGTCGCCATCCAGCCGGTAAAGGCGCCCTGCCGCGCCTCGCCATCCATATAAGTGGCGCTGTAACGCAGGACGATCCAGCCAATGAAACTGACCAGACAGAGCATCACGACGCTGACCACATCCAGCCGCACCGACAGGCCAACTCCAAAAAGGCCAAGCAAGGGCGAGCTGCCCGGACCGGTCATCATCAGCAAAACCGCAGACATCACCGAAACAGCAAAAGCGCCAAGCCCTGCATATTCCGCCAGACGTGGCAATGCAGCAGGGCGCCGACCGGGGCTGCGGCGGGCACGGAACGCCACCGCCAGCAGCAGGGCCGGGGCCAGGAGCGGCAGAAACAGATACATCATAAGAGGCTCTCCCAATCACAGTGCAGCAAGCGACGCTGCGTCAGCGAAAGAGGTAACGTCGGGCGAAAATTAATAAAAATTCATTGTTTTGTGATTTTCGTTCTATTAAACCGAACGAATGCCTCTGAACTATCATCACCTGCGCTATTTCTGGGCCGTCGCCCATGACGGCAATCTGACCCGCACCGCCCAGCGGCTGAACCTGTCGCAATCGGCGCTGTCTGTGCAGATCAAGCAGCTGGAAGAACGGCTGGGCCACCCGCTGTTTGACCGGCGCGGGCGGCAATTGCATCTGACCGAAGCCGGACGCATCGCGCTCGATCATGCGGATGCGATCTTTGCCACCGGGCAAGAGCTGATCGCCACGCTTGAGGACACTGGCCGCAGCCGTCAGGCCCTCCGCGTCGGCGCGCTGGCGACGCTGTCGCGGAATTTTCAGATCGGATTTCTACGGCCGATGCTGGCGCGCAGCGATGTCGAGGTGATCCTGCGATCCGGCAACCCGCCTGAACTGCTGGAGGGGCTGGCGACGCTGAACCTTGATCTGGTGCTGATGAACCGTGAACCACCCAATGACAGCCTGACACCTTATGAAACCCATCAAATCGCGGATCAGGCGGTCAGCATTGTTGGCACCCCGGACCGGCTGAACCCGCGCCTGCCCATCCGGGAGCTGTTGACCACCCAGCCTTTTGTGCTGCCGACCACGGACAATACGGTCCGCATTGCCTTTGATGCGATGGCCAGCCGCCTGTCTGTGGTGCCGCAAGTCGCGGCAGAGGTCGATGATATGGCGATGATGCGCCTGCTGGCCCGCGAAGATATCGGCCTGGCGTTGGTGGCCCCAATCGTGGTGCAGGATGAGTTGTCTTCCGGGCGGTTGCTGGAGGCAGAAGATCACCCCCGCATCCGCGAAACCTTCTATGCCATCACCATGCGGCGGCGCTTTCCAAACCCTTTGGTACAAGAGGTGCTGACCGGTAGCGTGTCTGTGCTACATTGCGGATCACGGGGTGCGCGCAATGCCGGATTTGACCCGACGCAGTAGGATTGAGCTTTCGATTACGGCTACGGGAGACAGTTTGGTCAGCCTGCCGACGAGGAACTGCTGAAATTCGGCCATATCGCGGTATCGTGCAGTGTCCGAAGCACGCTTGGGGGCGGGCGGATCGCGTTCACACTGATGCAAGGGCGCCATCGCTGGGCCAAAGCCCAGAACGCACGCGAAGTATCGCTGCATGTCACGTCCGGTGTTGATCTGCCACGGGCGCATAAGCTGGCGGTCAGGTTGGGATATGAATTAACTGGGAGTAATTATACGCATCTTGTATGGATGATCTGTATAACAGAGTATTTAGTTAATAATAATTTTTCGGAATATTTCGCATCAAAACCTAATGATGGAAACGTGAGGGTCGGCTTGTTAGGCGGCTAGTTGGGGGAAAACCCTTAGGCTAATTTGCGGCAACATCTATATTTACAATTAAATCTTTAAAATATTTCAATGGGCGAATCACCCAAAATTTTGTCGCACACGTACGCGATAGCGTTAGCGTTAAATTTCAGCCTCTCACGGATATAGTTGATGGTGCTGGATTAGACATTTTTCAGACACCACCGGCACATTTGTATATGCCGGAAATTTGAATTTTGCAGCACCTACAGCTTTGTCAATTGATTATGCTGGTACTTCGATGAAAGGAAACTAAGGTCAGCAAATTTCATTCATTTTGGTTGTGATGTAAGCCTATTGGTGGTCGGGACTGGCACGGAATTCCACTGCGATGCTAGCCGCGATACCAACGTCTACAAACTTGATGCGGGCGCTATATTATGCCGAGCTGTTGAGGTCTCTAGAACTGGAACCGGAAATACCGGTTTGGATGTCGATGCTAGAGGTTACGCTTCTCTTAAGTGTAGCGCACCTGCAGGTGCACTCGGCGGCGACCCTGGCGGTCAACTGGGTGCCTCTATTGACGCGAACGTGCTAGAGGCAGCGGCTCTTTGAAAGTAAGCGTCCGGTAGGGAAACGGAATTTCGATCCCGGCCTCATCCAAGGCACGTTTGACACGGGCGACAACCTGATCCTTTGAGCGGCGGACTTCGACGGGTTCAGATCCCGCCCACCATGTCACCTCAAAGTTGATCGAAGAGCTCGCGAATTCCTGAGCAAAAATCTGAATCGGGTGCCCGGACTGATCAACCGTGTCGCAATCGGACACCGCCTTGGCAATGACATCCCGTGCGGCATCAACGTCCTCATCATAGGCCACGCCACATATAATCGTGACCCGGCGCAGGTCGCCGTGGGTTCGGATAATAACCGGGTTTTTGAATAGGATTGAGTTTGGCACGATCACCAATTGCCCGTCGGTTTGCAGGATATGGCTCTCCCGAATGGCGATCTGATCGACCTTGCCTTCAATGCCTTCACATTCGATATGGTCGCCGATGCGCATCTCGCGTCGGAACAGAATGATGATCCCAGCGAGAAAATTCTCAAAGACATCTTTGAAGGCAAAACCGATGGCAACCGACCCGATGCCAAGGCCCGCCAAAATACTTGCAGGCGTCAGACCGGGAAAAACGATGACAGCGGCGATCATGATCCCCATCATCCAAACAAAAATCGAGGCAAGCAGGTTGAACAGATCCTTGAGGCTTTGGCGCAGTTTCATACCACGAACGATCCGCCGAACAACAAAATGAACAAGCCTGTTTAAAGCAATGGTCAGTAGAAGAACAATAAACGCGACAGCAAGCTGAGGGAGCAAAGCAATAGACGCCCGCGCGATCTCAGTCAGTTGAGTCAGCAGAATTTGGATGGGTTCCATGGTGAACAGTTCTCTGAAATGGGAAGATCATGTCGAAACGAATTTTACACGCTAGCGGTGCCATCTGCTTCGCACCACATGGGTACAACGGTTTTCAACGCGTTTCGTTCCCAATTTTGCGAGCGGGCCTGTTCACGCTGGAACCAAACCGAGATCTCGGCGATGTTTCTATTGCTGGTTTACACACCAGATTCCAAAAACCACTCTACCGACCGCGGTCTCGAGTGCAATGCCTTTGCCAGCCAACAAACGGTCACAACCCCGCCCAGACAGAGGTCGACAGGCGCCAGGCAGTCAGATGCTGCAAGAGGGCGTGCGGCGTGGTATCAATCTGGAAATGGTAAACTGATATGGAATTGGGCATGCCAGAATGGCTGAGCGGAATAGGTTTTGAATTCGAGCAGGGGGATTGGTTCCTGCGGCTGGTGTTGGCGCTTGCGGCGGGTGCCATACTTGGCATCGACAGAGAAGTTCGCAAACGCCGAATTGGGGTTCGAACATATATGATGGTCTCTCTGGGGTCGGCCATCTTTACAATCCTGTCCGTCGAGATGGCGCAGGATATGACAGATGCGGGGCTATCAGCGGATCCAACACGGGTCATTCAGGGGCTTATCGGTGGGTTGGGCTTTCTGGGGGCCGGGGCTATCATACAGGGCGACAAGCGGGTCGGAGGGATGGCAACCGCTGCGAGCCTATGGCTGTCTGGGGCATTGGGGTTGGCTGCGGGTATGGGCTACGGTGTCTTTGCTATTGTTTGCGCGATCCTTGCAGCCGTTTTACTCGCTGTCAGCCGTATCATGGAACATCGTGGCGCTGACGACAGGCCTGATCTCCGTTGAACCACCCAAGCGATGGCACCGGGTTCCGGCTCAACCTCAATGGAACGATTTTGGCAACCATTCGTTAGGCTAGTGAGCTGTGGCAATCACGGTTTGTCAGCAGAGTACAGAAATCACGGAGATCGACGTGTTTATAGACTTGGTACTCCACGACGGCTTTGGAACACGTTACGGGGCGCACGTCGTCGCGCGCGCCCACAGCGAAATATGCGGAATTTCGCGCCCAAAGTGCAGCATAGATGCCCGGACAAACTGCCGCTGACCAAAATCAAACCTCTAGACGACTCTCCAAGGTGAGCATGATGATCAAAGAGACAGCGCAGCCAAAGCTGGCTGAGGAACCGACGCTTATGATCGCCCTTGGCGTCTATGCCATTCTCGGATGCCTGATCTTCGCAGCCAGTATTCTGATCGCGGATCAGATCGTGCCAGACCATGATTGGATTGCCGACACGATCAGCGATTTAGGGGCGGGCGAGTATGAGTTTATCGTCGACATTGGGATCTACGCGTTTGCGGCCGCCTTGATATCTCTATCGCTGTTGGCAGCGCATGTTCACATGGGTGGCTGGGAATGGAGCCTCGGAACAGTTGGGCTGGCGCTGCTTGGGCTTATTGTGTTCCTCGTGGGTGCACGAGACGAATATGGCGACAGTGATCAGGAAGGCGTGGTTATTCATATCTATCTTGTGTATGCTTTGGGTGCCTTGATCGCGGCCATACCGGTATTGATGGCAAAGGGCGTGCGCAGGGCTGGCAATATACTTGCAACGGCATTGACCTGCATCGCGGGCGTTTGGACCCTGTCAGCACCCGTTTTTTTTCTTTCTGCCAACACATGTCGACGGCGCATATGAACGCTACCTTGGCATGATCGCATTTGCCTTTGTCGGCACATTGGCCGCTTTTTTTATCCGCCGGGGTTTTGCCACTGACGCCGGTGCCAGCCCGTCGCTGTAAAATCGAAGAGGTTCTCGTAGGGCAGGCTCTTCTCGATGGAACAAACCCCATTCCGAACCGTTGGGTTATCATCACACATAAAGGAACCAGCACCATGGCAAATGATGACCAAGCAAAAGGCAAAGCCAAGGATATCGGCGGCAAGATCAAAGAAGAAGTCGGCGATGTAACAGGCAATGATGAGCTGAAGCGTGACGGCCAAACCGATCAGGCGGAAGGCAAGCTGCAGAAAGGCGTCGGTGACGTCAAGGATAAGCTGTCCGATTGATAACAGGTTCCGGCCGCCTGCCCGATCTGCGCGAGATAGGACGCATCGCGTCCATCTCGCGCCGGTCTCCCGCCGCAGCCAGTAATATCGGTGACACGCCCCCGCCGACGGGACGCTCGTCGCCACAACCGAGGACATCACCGTGACCAACGACCCAAATCCCATTCCGCCCGAAGTGCCGGCACCCCGCCCAAAGGAGGCGCCCGCGTCGCCGCCACAAGAGGTCCCAGACACATACCCGGTCGAAAATCCGGTTGATGCGCCGTCACAGAATCCCGACCCCCAGCTGCCGCCTCAGATACCGCGTTGACAGGACCGGCAGGGCACCCATCCGTCGCTTACCAACAAGGCGGCATGGAGAATGAGCAAGGGTAGCGCATTCTCATAGCCAATGCGGATTGTCATGGGCCACGGAATATGGCCGACACACATCACACCGAACAGAAATGCGTGTCTTCGTCCGCAACCTGATTTTTGCCGAAATCGGCATGATCCGGGATGCGCCCAAAAGCGATTTTTGCACCCAGATAGCCGCCGGGCACGTCATCCTGCACGCCCAGCGAAATGGCTTCGGGGCCGTGTTGTTGCCTAAGCTGGTCCATCAAATCACTCACAGCTTCCCAGCGATCAAGATTGGCCTTTTCTGGCGCCGCATCGTTCAGGAACAAATCACCGCTCATATCAGCATCCCGGACCAGCCCGTGTAGCATCACACCAACAGACCGGGGTGCAAAAGTCAGCTCGCTTTTGGCGGTCGCCAACCCGTCGGCAAGTGTGTTCAGAAATGTATGGTCATCGCGGGCGGCCAAAAATTTCCCTTCCCAGTCCCACCGCAAACCCGCCTTTCGCTTGTGGGTACGGCTGCGATAATCGCCCCCCTTGAACCCCAATGTCAGTTTCGTCGCACGAAAATCCGCCCGGCGTAGGCGACGGCCCGCACTCATGGACAATTGGCGCGCGCATATCGCAACCTTGTCAGGGGTGCGCCAATCGCTGGGCAATATGCGGCTATGGCCGAACATGCGTTTCTGGGTTGCAAGACGCTCTGCGTGACGGCCGTGCAGCTCGTTCCAGAATCTCTCGCCCTCGACACTGCGCCAGATTGCGCGTGCCTGTTTCGGCGCAAGCGTCCACAGGCCTGCAAAATCAGTCACGCCCGCCTCTGCCAATCGGGCCTGCATACCCGTGGACACACCGGGTATGTCATTCAGATCCAGTGTCTCCAGACGTGCAGGTAGATCATCAATCGCAATATGTGCGAACCCATCTGGCTTATGCGCCTCCGCCCCGATTTTTGCCAGTAGTTCAGTTGGCGCCATACCAATTGAACAGGTCAAACTCGGGCTGAACGCCGTGGCAAGCGCAGCCTTGATCCTGTCCGCCAGGATGCGACCTTCGCGGGCTTCGCTGGGCAGCAGATGGCAAACCACCTCGTCAATCGACCGCACATGCGCAACCGGCACGACGGTATTGATCACCTCGATAATGCGGTTGTGCAGACGCACATAGACATCATGGCGCGCCACAACAAAAATCATATCGGGTACCCGTTGTCGCGCATCGCGAATTGACGCCATAGATTTCACACCCAGCGCCTTGGCTTCGCGACTGATGGCAATGCACCCGGTGTTCGGCGAATCCAACGGCACAACACCCACAGCCCGCCCCCGCAGCGCCGGGTTAAAGTGCTGCTCCGCTGAGGCAAAGAAACTGTCAAAATCAAGATAGAGGCGCGAAATGGGGCAGGGTGATTGCGTCATGACCATGGAATCGAGAGTGACAAGAGATCAAGAACATAACAGGAACAAGCTTGAAACGCAAAGGATACGTCTCCCTGCCACAACAGGGCCGCACTCATGAATGTAGCCCCCCAACTTCGACAGTTTAACGCGTAAGTGATTGATATTGTTTAGGATGGATACTCATTTTTGCCACAACATGGCGGTGTCAGAAGGGTGTTTTCAGGTCTAAGGCAGTGAAGAGGTCGAGTTGCTCGGGTTGCTTTCGGGTTAATGTTGTTTTGATTGTGGGGCCAATGCGTGCCACATGCTGCTGAATACGTTCGAGAAGATCGAGCGCGGTTCTGGGACTTGCGCTGTGGCCTTTTGCTTTCAGGCGCATGCGCATGACGCGGTAGAGCAGGAGCGCCAAAAAACAGATCAGGGCATGGGCCCGGATACGGTCGGGCAAGCGATGGTGAACCGGCGCGATCTCGATGTCGGATTTTAGCACGCGGAAACCGCGCTCAGTATCTGCGAGACCCTTGTATCGAGCGACAGTTTCGGAAGGCGTGAGGTCTGGGGCGTTAGTGATCAGCGCAAGCTTGCCGTCGAAGAGCTCCGCCTCGGCGATGGCGTCGTCATCGACTGACCAGCTGAAGCGGTCAGCATTGAGATCAGCCTTGAGGAAGCGCGTGAGGTCCGCCTCTGCAACAGCCCGGGTGAAGCGGCTATAAGCGCCGCGGTCGGAGGCGCCGCGGCCCTTGGTGGTTTCGCCTGCGTCCTGAGCATCGAGCTTCCCGACCATCTTTTCGGCCATGGCTTCCAACTCGGCGATGCGCGCTCGACGCCGGTCACCTTGTTCAGCGGCACGCACAGGATCATGGGCGACGATCAGGCGCTGACCTGCAAAGCGATCCTCGGCCAACCCGTCTGTTTCAAACGCCATGTTCCGGAAGGTCTCGACCAGGTCACCGTAGCGGCGTGCGGGGACGGCGAGGATGAACTCCAGAGTACGCCCACCTTGCTCGGCCAGGGAGGTCAGGGCATCAATGTTATCGAGGCTCAAGAGACCACGGTCAGCCACCAGGATCACCCGTTCGATGGGGAAGCGTTGAAGGACAGCAGCCAGCATGGCCTGCAGTGTCTTGGTCTCGGCCACATTGCCCGGATGCACGGTGTGCATGAGCGGTAGTCCCTCAGCGGTCTGTACGACGCCCAGAACGAACTGGCGGGCGATACCACCTGTTTCCTTGTTCATGCCAAAGGCACGCATGTCGTCATCGACCTTTGCCTCACCGTGGATGCGCACCGTGGTCAGGTCGTAGAAGACGACGGTCAGATCGCGATCGACCAAGGGTCTGATCTGTTTGGCCAGTTCGGCCTCCACGTGGTCGACCTTGTCCATGAGCGCGTCCATGGCGCGCAGGAGATGCTGATGGGTGACGGTTTCAGGCATGCCTGACATGGCGACTGTCTCCAGCCAGCGCAGACAGCCAAGCTTGCTTGTGGGGTCGCACAGGCGGTTGAAGACCATGGCGCGAACGAAGCCCAAGTCCTTCCAAAGCTCATGCAGAGCAAAGACGTTCCCATAGGCCTTGGAGCTTTCGATCTCGACGGCAAACGCTGTATTGTCACTTCGTCCAATGGACCGATTTAAGCCGTTGATCAGAGGGTCAAGCTTGGCAGGGCTTAGATCCTCAAGCCGCCCGAGGTTCGCAACGACCCGGTGGCGGACCTTACCCTGCTCATTGCGATAGCCCTCAACCAGTTACAGGTACTGGCGCCCACCGGATCTCGTGATCTTCGTATATATGTCGCAACATTATGCACGATTTGTCGATGTTTCAATCGCTTCATCTGACACGGCGTGCCACAATAAGACTTGCGCCAAAATCTGGCCTTCTACACGCGGACAGCCTTTATTTCATTGACAGTCACACCATGAAATCAGGAGCAAATTCAGGGCGAACTGTCGAAGTTCGGAGGCCTGTGTTAGCGCTTTTTCGTGAGCTTGGGACTATACGAGATCTATTAATCCTATCCACGACCGTCACTGGTCTCGCAAGACAAAAACGTCACCGCAAAGCGCCACAGGAACCTGGCCCGACTGCGCCTGACAACGCGCGATTACGCCATCGTTTCTGTGTGGAGTTCGGTTTCTTATGACCGGAAACACAAAAGGCGCATCGTTTCCGATGCGCCTAAGATTCACTTCAGCATATACCCTTTAAGGGGATAAGCTTAAGCAAGAGCCAAATTGGCTGCGCTTTCACGACCATCGCGGCCGGATTCGATATCGAATGTGACTTTTTGGTTGTCTTCCAGCGAAGTCAGGCCTGCGCGCTCAAGCGCCGAAATATGAACGAACACATCTCTGCTGCCACCCTCGGGGGCAATAAAACCAAAACCTTTAGTAGAGTTGAACCATTTTACGGTGCCATTAGCCATCGTAGTTTTCCTTAAATAATGCTGCCCGCAGAATGCGGCAGCTCGGCCAGTCAGTGCAAGATCGTATCACTGAGCCGTAAGGAGCAGAAAAACCGATAGAGGTAACGTAACACGCTCTCTATAACCGCCTTCCTTTGAGTAGGCAAGCTTTATTCTCCGATCATCGGTAAATAGCGTCCTGTCGCATGTCAGGCCTCGCCAGTTTGCATCGAATAAACGGCTGCGGTGACGGCCAGCCTGATCTAATACAGCCGCCTGCTCCCGGTGACAGCAGCATCTGAGACCACCGTGATATGCAATTTCCTCGGCAACCATCTTCGCCCTCTTCTGTTCGTGTTTTCAACGGTGCGTTTTTGCCAGGGCGAGGACGGATCGAAGAACCAGGTTTGTGTCCCGATCTCCGCTTGCAGATATTGCCAGGTGGGGCAGGTCGCGTACGGCCTTCATGATCTTCCCCATCCCTATTTTGGTGCGTTTGTCGGGGTTCTTCAGCAGAACGGTGAAGCGGCTGACACGCTCGACCAGAGATGTGACATTCGACTGGTCAAGCTTCTGATGAAACAGCATTGACTCAGCCTCCCAGTCTCCGAACTGCGACGGTGCGCCACATCATCAGGGCAGAATATAGTGTTAATATCACGGTCAAATTTGGACGGTAGACGCTTTCTAGTACGACGGGCCGACGGGCTTTGTGGTGTTCTGCTAGGTACTACCAGAGTTCCTGTGTCAGGCCTTCTTTCGAGTAGGTGTAACGGTGATTTTCTCCTGACAGACGCTCAGTTTCGCACCTTCATAGATCATTCGGTTACCGATCTGTTCTGGCGTCCAGCCTTGCTTGATACGCGCGATCACGGTCTTACACAGATCGGGGCCGGATCAGCTGGCGCTGCGAAGTTCGTCGGTGTGCGCTCGCTAATGCGCGGCCATGCCGAAGGACCCTACGTACTTCTTGGGCAAGGCATCGTGGGCCCAGAAATTGCGTTTCGCCTCTCGAAAGATCGTTGATTTTTGTCGGCTAAAAAACAGGCACCATCTCTCGAACAGGCACCTTGGCATGTCACCAATTCTCGATCTTGCGGCGGTCCTGAAGGGAAAGTCGCGTGTAAACCGCGCACATGGCATGACCTCCTAGTAGACACTCATTGTTTTCTAATAACAATCGAAAGCCAAAATAACGCGTACTGTAAACACCATTCAGAAATGTCACTGGTTGCGCAAAGCAGAAGTGTCACCAAATGCGCTGCCGGTAGCAAGGCTTAGCAGCCCGGAGACGTCATATATCGTAGGGTTGATAAGCCTTGCGGTGGTTGGTCATAGACCAAGCTTGCGACGCTCTTTCTTGTTGTAGAAGGCTTTGATACCTTCCTCGCGGACGAGTTCCTCAAAGGCGCGCCAGGCGAGGACGTCGCCGAAAAAGGGTGGATTGTCCGACACGGTCAACGTTCCGAACTGGTTCTCTACGGACAGGATCCAGCCGGGATGGATGCTGGTCTTATATATCTCGACATCGAAATGATGCCCGTCGATGACAACGGATTGCGTGTAATCGGAGAAGATGATCTCTGGGTCGTCGTCAGTATCCATGCCGCAAACCTGGGCCTATTCCGCCGCCTGTACAATCGTCTTTTTGGCACGTGCGCTGGAAGGTCTGCCGGGACGTTTGCCATTTGGCTTATACCCCATCTTCTCAGAATTTGTTCTGACTGGATATTTTGGCGGGGCCTTATCTTGCATGTCTTTGATGTGCTCGAGCACGGCACCCAAGCGCTTGTTGTCGGTGATGGCGGCATGAGTGACCCGTTGGTCCATGTCGAAGATCTTGTAGGGCAGGGATCGGCCTTTTGAGCGCACCTCAAACCGGCCGTCGACAAAGGCGTAGGTGTCTACGTATTTGCCCACAAGGCCGCGCGTCACATCACTTTCTTCCAGCATGATCCGCTTGCGGTCATAAGAAAACGTCAACTGCTTACCGACGTACCTGTTCTCGCGCCAACACAGCACTTCATCCAGCCGGTCCGGCTCGACGTTGAGCGCGCGGTGCAGGTTGTCAGGCTTGGCCGGCGATTTGGCGAACTGGGTGTTGTAACGGCCCTTGAAGCCTTGCAGATAGGCGTTTCCAGCTTCCAAATCCGAAATATCAGCCAGCCGCAGTTCTTTCACGAGCCGATCTTGCAAGGTCCGGTTGGCGCGCTCAACGCGCCCCTTGGCCTGACTTGAATTGGCGCACAAGATCTCGACGTTCAACTGATTCAAAGCACGTCCAAACTGGGTCATACCCGCGCCAGCCTTGGCGTCTTCCTTGGCCACGCGGAACACTGTGTGTTTGTCGCTGTAGAATGCAACGGGGCGTCCGTGTTCGAGCAAATAGCTTTCCAGTGCTTCGAAACCGAAGCTCCATCAAGGTACTGGTGGCATCATCAATGAAGACGAGCAGGGTGCAGGGACCTGCGCGATCTTCAAACCAACGATGGTCTGACCCATCGATCTGGATCAGCTCGCCGAAACATTCTCGGCGTAGACGCGGCTGGTGGAACTGGCGGCGCTGCTTGCGCGAAAGCCAGATGCCATCTTCAACCATCCACTTCCGAAGCGTCTCGCGAGAGACTTTGAAGCCATGATGTTCGGCCAGCATCTCGGCCGCCAGGGTCGGCCCGAAATCCGGATACTGTTCCTTGATCAGGCCCAACGCATAGTCGCGTTTGGCTTTGTGGATCTGATTGTTTGGAATTTTGCCGCGCGATTTGTGCCGGATCGCGGCTGCGCCATCCTGACGGTATCGCTTGAGCAGCCGGAAAACCTGACGACGTGTCAGGTCCAGCATGTTCGCCGCATTGTCGACGCTCAGCCGGCCATCATCGACCTGCGCCAAAACTTCCACGCGGTTCAACTCGCGCTCGCTCATCACCACCCATCCCATGTCCGCTCATCCTCACATCGTTTTACGAGGAGAGTGACACTTCTGCTTTGCTCATGGGTGACATTATCGCTTTGCGCGTACAGCGCTAAATATGATAATGATGATTATGTATAAAATTACGAAACTTCTAAATCGCACAGATTGCCTGAGTGGGACGCACATAAGTTGAGTGCCTTCCTTAGGCCCTCAACACCTTAGCAAGATCCTGCAAAGCAGGCACAAGCTGCTCTTCTGAGAAGCCGGCAAAGCCCAGGACCAACCCTTGCAGAACGGGTTCGCCTGTATAGAACGTCGAAAGCGGCTGTACAGATAGTCCGACATTATTAGCCCTATCAGCCGCTTCGACGTCAGTCATGCGTAACGTCAACGCTGGACGAAGAATTGCGACTAAATGCATGCCTGAGGGCACCGGGTCGACAACCAGAAGATCTTCTGCATGAGTCTGAATTGCCTTCACCAGCGCGGTCTGCCGCTTTGCATAAAGTCGCCTCATGCGACGAATATGCGTGGCGAAATCACCGCTTTGCATAAACCGGGCCAGAACTGGCTGAACCATTATGGAAGCTTGTGCGTCAGTCTGCTGTAACGCTGCCCTAACGTTTGGCAGTAACGACCTTGGAAAGACCGTGAAGCCGAGCCTTAGCGCAGAAAAGACGACTTTGGAAAAGCTGCCGACATAAATTACCCGATCCTGATGGTTGAGGCTCATCATGGCGGGTAGTGGCTGACCCTGATAGCGGTACTCGCTATCAAAGTCGTCTTCGATCACATAGCCATTTCTGGAAACTGCCCATTCGAGTAGCTCTAACCGCCGTGACAAGGGCAAGGTCATCCCCAGTGGATAATGACGCGATGGGGTGACTATCGCGGCCTTAGCTTCTGGTGTGGATTGTATTGCGGTTTTGATATCAAATCCTTGGCGATCTACCGGAGCTGGCACAGCGATCAGCCGGTTTCGGTGAAGCGCTCGGTTCAGGACTGCAAAACCAGGATCCTCGGTTAAGACTTGGTCGCCCTCACGCAAGGCGCTCGCGGCGATCAATCCAATTGCTTCGACGACGCCAGAGGTGATAAATATCTGCTCTGGTGCGCAGATTAGCCCACGCCATTCACGCAGATGATCGGCAATGGCGACCCGCAGCGGATGCCAACCAGCTGGATCGGCACGGGTCAATAGTGCTGATTCCGGGTCGCGCCAGACCTGATCGTGATGGCGGCTCCACTGACGATACGGGAACAACCCTTGCTCTGGCACAGAAACATCGAAGGGGCGCGGGGGCGCAGGTTGATTGGCCGCGACGTCGACAAGGTCGTAGGCAGGAGCATGCGGCGTAGCAGTTAGCTGTTCGGGCAGTTCGGCTTCGACGTAGACCCCGGATCGGGCGCGCCCCTCCAGGTAACCCTCGCTGATCAGCTGATCAATCACAGTAGAGACGGTGACCCGCGATACCGACAGTTCCTCGGCCAATGTGCGGCTTGACGGTAGTTTGGTCCCCGGCGGTATTCCCCGGTTCAGGATCAACCGTCTCAGTTGAGTCAATAACTGTGATTGTAGTGTCTCTTTTGCATTGCGCTCAAGAGATACGGACAACAACGCAGCCCCTGCTCTGGCCTTAGTCATATTCGCATTTTGAGAAATTTGCTCAGTCCAGTCAAGGCGCGGCTTGCCCATAGTTTGAAATCTTAACCGGCCGGATCACCCGCCCAGTTCATTCGAGGAGGGCGGGTTCCTAAAAATTAGTCGTTTGGGCGTACCCGTGCGGCGGTCTTGTTGGCGAATGCCTCTAGTCGCGCGCGCGCCGCTGGCTGGGTATTCACCACACCCGCCACGACTGCCTCGGCATAGGCCGCGTCCATACCAGACATATTGTTCAAATGGCTGATCGCAGAACAGATGGCGTAATTGGTTAACGGCAGGTTCTCAGCCGCGCGATCTGCAAGCTCTAGCGCCTTATCAAAGCTCGCCCCCTCGGTGATGTATTGCGCCAACCCCAAATCGACCGCGTCCTGACCCTGGTAAACACGGCCCATCAGGATCATGTCGATCATTCGGGATTTGCCAATCAGATCAGACACACGAATGGTCGCACCACCACCGGTAAAGATCCCGCGCTGCCCCTCTGGCAGGGCAAAATAGGTTGTTTGGTCCATAACACGGATATGGGCGGCGCTAGCCAATTCCAGCCCCCCGCCAACGACCGCACCCTGCAGAGCCGCAATCACGGGTACTCCACCGTATTCCATCTTGTTGAAAGCTTCATGCCAGCGCAGGCAGACATGCATGAATTCATCAGGGCTGCGGTCTTCTTTCCAATGTTCCACCAAATCGAGGCCGGCACAGAAATGATCCCCCGCGCCGGCCAGAACCACGGCTTTGACCCCATTTCTGTGTGCGCCGCTGAAGAATTGAACCAGTTCCTCGACCGTTGCGGTATCCAGCGCGTTGCGCTTGGACGGGCGATTAAGGGTGACAATGCATACGCCGTTGTCACGCACGTCGATTGCGAGCTTCTCGTATGAGTTAAAGCTGTCTTTTGCCAACATGGCGGGCTCCTTTCGGAATGAGAGAGACGCCTTGCAGCGCAAATTTCAATAGATTTTAGAACAGGCTGGCATCATCAAACAAGCTGGATGAGCCGCCAAGAATACGGGCGCAATCGCTGCCGCATTCGACAAGGATATGCTGAGCGTAGAATTGTGCGGTGGCGATTTTCTGCGACATGAATTCTGGGTCCTGCCCTTTGATCAGTTGTGCTTCTGCTGCCAAAGCTGCCCGTGCCAACTGCCAACCCGCGGCGAGAGTTCCTGTCAAATTTAAGAACGGCACGCTGCCGCCAAACGCTGTTCGAGGGTCCTTTATCGCGGTGTCCAATAACCAGGATAGGCTTGTGTCAAAAGCAGCGCGTGCGTCAGAGAGGCGTTTGGCAATCTCTTGCAATTTTGGGCTGCTGGCCTTTAGCGCGGTCTCAGTCTCGGCAATCATTGATGAGAACTGGCGCGCTGTGTCGCCGCTGTCTCGCATAATTTTGCGGCCGAGCAAATCATTGGCTTGAATGGCGGTTGTACCTTCATAGATCGGCAGAATACGCGCATCACGATAGAACTGTGCCACGCCAGTTTCTTCGATAAAGCCCATACCGCCGTGGATTTGCACGCCCAATGACGTGACCTCCACCGCGCGTTCTGAACAAAAACCCTTGACCAATGGTACCAAAAACTCTGCCATTGGCGTGACCTGTGGAGCGGCATCAACATCCCCGTTCTGCGAAAGATCCAGCCAGCCTGCGGCGGCCATGCAGAGAGAACGCCCACCTTCTACCAGTGCACGCATGCGCAACACCATCCGGCGCACGTCGGGGTGAGCGATGATTGAAGATGTTTCCGGGTTGTTAACGCCGATGGCCCGGCCCTGTATCCGGTCTTTGGCGTAAGCAAGCGCATGTTGGTACGCGCGCTCGGACAGGGCAACGCCTTGCACCCCTACTGCAAACCGCGCCGCGTTCATCATGGTGAACATATATTCAAGGCCACGGTTTTCAACGCCGATCAGATACCCAGTGGCATCCGCATATTCCAGAACCGCTGTCGGGCTGGCGCGGACGCCCAACTTATGCTCGATACTCACACAGTGGACAGTGTTCCGGCCCCCTAGCGTGCCATTGCTTTTTACTAGATACTTTGGAACCAAAAACAAGCTTAGCCCCTTGGACCCCTGTGGCGCATCAGGCGTGCGGGCCAAAACCAGATGGATGATATTTTCTGACAGATCATGCTCACCATAAGTGATAAAGATCTTGGTTCCGCTGATCCCATAGCTGCCATCATCGCGGGGTTCTGCCTTGCAGCGGACCCGGCCCAGATCGCTGCCGGCCTGTGGTTCAGTCAGGTTCATGGTGCCGGTCCATTGACCAGCGACCAACGGGCGCAGGTACCGCTCTTTCTGTTCGTCTGATCCCGATAGTTGCAGGGCGTCAATGGCACCATCCGTCAGCAACGGGCAGAGGCCAAAACTCATATCTGCAGCGTTCAGCACTTCCGTCGCAGCCGCGCCAACCACGCGGGGCAACCCCATGCCGCCATGTTCAATGGGATGCGCTAGGCTTTGCCATCCCATCTCAACGAACTGAGTGTAGGCCTTTTCATAAGCGTCTGGCAGCACAACCTTGGAACCATCAAACTGTGCTCCAGCGGTGTCACCAACGGCAGGCAGCGGCGCAATAAGATCGGTGCAAAACCGGCCAAACTCCTCCAATGCAGCCTGGGCATCGGTCTGATCAACATCTGCATATCGTGCCAACGCAGTGACTTCGGGCCATGACGACAGGTGCTCAATGTTGAACATCATGTCCCGAACCGGTGCTTGATAGGTCATTGGTGCCTCGCTATTTTGTCCCGTCCGTCGAATATCTAGGTCCTGGCCCATTCGGCGACCATACCAGAATTGGACAAAGAGCTTTCCAAAAGTGACAAACAGCCGGACATGCAATTCACAAGATGGCGCAGTGTAGAATGTGCGGCGAAGTTCCTCCAATCTACCAGATGCCTATCTCAGATTTGGATACCACAAGTTCTTCAGATGGTCGCCGGAGCATCTTCGCATTGCACGGCAAACATCACGTAAGTCGATGGACAGCCAATATGGCTCATAACCCCTGATGACAGTTGCTGCGAAAGCAATTCCTAAAAGGAAGACCTTTGGACATCTGTCGTAGCCCCGGCCTCCGAACAGTCAATCGACGTTCGGTAAGCTGCTCGACAGTGCCTGAGCGCTGGATATGGTCAAAGCCCACACCGCGCCCTTTTCATGCCCATGCCGATCATCCACGCGCGCTCTACTATGGGATTTTGGAAAGCAGGATTCCAGGCGCGCCATATGCTCGTCACTAAGCCAGTATTAGTTGCTCATGTCACCAAGCCGCAATCAATGGGCCTTAATCCTAAGCTTTGGATATTGTAACAATCGTAGCCTCATCAATAGAGCAAGCCTATATCCCAATAGTCACGCTGGCTGCGTAACCAATTTGATTTCCAGAAACTCCTCAATCCCATATACTCCTCCCTCCCTCCCGACCGGTGCCCGTTTTCTTATTCCCACCAAAGAGGTTACCGGGGGCGACGTCGGCGCCGTTGACGAAAACCATGCCGTAGTCCAGCCGTCGGATCACTGCGGTCTAAATGGCGGGGTCATTGGAATAGACGTAGCCGGCCAGCCCGAATTCACTGTCATTGGCCACCGCGATGGCGCCACCGTGGTCTTCGAAGGGTTGCAACACGATCACCGGGTCAAAGATATCCTGCCGCACAACCTCGGCTTTGCCGCCACATCCGCCAGGATCGTCGGTTTGACGAAATAGCCGGTATCCATACCGTCGGGGCGCCCCGCGCCACCGCAGAGCACCCTGGCCCCTGCGGCAATCGCCCCATGCAACAGGGTCTGGATGTGGTCGAACTGTCGACCATTGGCCAACGACCCCAGATGATCGCCGGACCTTGCGGGATATCGCAGTGTCCATTCAGAGGCGGCGCGCTGTGCGGCTTCTTTGCCATCGTGATAGGCGCTGGCCTCGATCAATATGCTGGCTGTCGGATCAGGCGATCGCCGCTTGGTAGTGTTTCGGCAAAGGCAAACCAGCGCAGGGCATCAAGAATGGCATCCAGCTGGATCAGGAATGTTTCGGCCTGCGCGTTGCGGGCCAGTTCAATCGGTGCCCCCATTTCCAGCAAGATCGCCTGCGCGAGGTCGTCCCGGCGGGATCTAAAACCGGCTCGAGCCCGTGCCAGCAGCGCGATCCGGTCGGCCTTGCTGCCAAGCGCTCCGGCCAGATGGGCGCGTTTGGCCGCTGCCACCGCGACCTCCACATCGGCAGGGCCAGCGTGATGCAACATGGCGACCGAGGTTTCGGTGGCGGGGTTGATGACAGGGCTGCGCCGGGTGTCGGTTACGGGCGTCCAGCGGCCATCAATGTAACTGTGGGTCAGGTCGCTGGGAGCAGAGTTCATGGAAAAGGCCTCGGGTTGGGTCGAATGAGGTGATGACAGGGCGCCGGGCGCGCGCAGGCGCGGGATCCAAGGAGATGTCCCCCTTGGATGCGGTCTTTCTGGTTGGTCGGATCAGGTGAGCCGTGGGGATTACCGAGGGATCCAGGCCCCCCCTTCGGCAGAGGAGGTCTGCGCGGCAGAGATGAACCACATCCCGTCCAGCCCCGCCTGAAGACCGGGCAGCATCGGATTGTCGGTGCCGGTCTCGATCACTTCGGCGATATCGGTGTAAAGCGTTGCGAACCCCTCCAGATATCCCTCCGGGTGGCCAGGTGGAACGCGGGTCCAGTCCGGGCCGATATTGGCGCCGCCACGAGTCAGGATCTGTTTGGGTTCACCAAAGCGGGTGAAGGTCATCTGATTGGGGTCCTGATGCTCCCACTCCAGACCGCCCTTGTCGCCATAGATGCGCAGGCGCAGGCTGTTTTCGCAGCCGACCGCAATCTGGCTGGCCCAGAGCATCCCGCGCGCGCCCTCGGCATAGCGCAGCAGGATATGGGCGTTGTCATCAACCTGACGTCCGGGCCCGAAACTGTGCAGCTCAGCCGAGAGCGCCTCTGGCGCCAGACCGCTGACAAAACAGGCGATGTTAAAGGCATGGGTGCCGATATCGCCAATCGCCCCGGCGCCGGATTGTGCGGGATCGGTGCGCCAGGCGGCCTGTTTGTGGCCCTCCTGTTCAATCACGTTGGTCAGCCAGTCCTGCGCATATTCCGCCTGCACCAGCCGGATCCGGCCCAGATCGCCGCGCGCAACCATGGCGCGGGCCTGCCGCAGCAGCGGATAACCGGTGTAATTATGGGTCAGAAAGAACCGCGCGCTGCTGCTGCGCGCCGCCTCTTTGATCGCCTCGGCCTCCGCCACGCTGGCGGCAAGGGGCTTGTCGCAGATCACATGGATGCCCGCGTTGAGAAAGGCGATGCTGGGACCTGCGTGCAGATGGTTGGGGGTCACGATGGCCACCGCATCGATGCCATCCTCACGGGCGGCCTCGGCCTCGGCCATCTCCGCAAAACTGGCATAGCTGCGATCCGGGTCAATCCCCAGCTCGGCGGCGCTGGCGGAGGCGCGCGCGGGATCAGAGGACAGCGCCCCGGCAACCAGCTGAAACCGGTCATCCATCCGCGCGGCGATCCGGTGCACCGCTCCGATGAAGGCGCCCTGTCCGCCCCCGACCATGCCCAATTTGAGGCGTGTCTTGTGATCTGTCATCATAGTCCCAGCATCTCCCGGATTGTATCGTTGTCCCGTTCGCCCCCAGCAAAATCGTCAAAGGCCTTGTCGGTGACCTCGATCAGGTGGCGTTTGATGAACGGCGCGCCCTCGGCGGCGCCCTGTGCGGGCGATTTGAGGCAGCATTCCCATTCCAGCACCGCCCAGCTGTCATAGCCATATTGGGTCAGCTTAGAAAAAATCGCTGAAAAATCAACCTGCCCGTCGCCCAGAGACCGGAACCGGCCGGCACGGTTGGTCCAGTTCTGATAGCCTGAGTAGACCCCCTGCCGCCCGTCGGGATTGAACTCCGCGTCCTTCACATGAAAGGCATTGATCCGATCATGGTAGAGGTCGATGAAGGCGAGGTAATCCAGCTGCTGCAGCAGGAAATGGCTGGGATCATAGTTGATCATCGCCGCCGCATGGCCGCCGCAGGCCTCCACAAACATCTCAAACGTCGCCCCGTCAAAGACATCCTCGCCGGGGTGGAGTTCAAATCCGATATCCTGCCCGCAGTCAGCATAATGATTGAGGATCGGCGTCCAGCGCCGGCCCAGCTCGGTGAAGGTTTCCTCAATCAGCCCCTCCGGGCGCTGTGGCCAAGGGTAGAGATAGGGAAAGGCGAGCGAGCCGGTAAAGCTGACCGTATGCGACAGGCCAAGCCTCTGGCTGGCGAGGGCGGCCTTGTGCATCTGATCCACCGCCCAGGCCTGCCGCTTGGCAGGGTTGCCGCGACACTGCTCCGGCGCAAAGGCATCCAGCGCGAGATCATAGGCCGGGTTCACCGCGACCAGCTGCCCCTGAAGATGGGTTGACAGTTCGGTGATCTCAACGCCCGCATCGGTGCAGATGCCCTTTACCTCGTCGCAGTAGGTCTGGCTTTCGGCGGCGCGCTCCAGATCAAAGAGACGGCTGTCGAATGTCGGGATCTGCACCCCCCGATAGCCAAGGCCAGCGGCCCATTTGGTGATCGTCTCCAGTGAGTTGAACGGCGCCTCATCCCCGGCGAATTGCGCCAGGAACAGGGCCGGGCCTTTGATCTGCGTGGTCACGTCTGCTCTCCCTCGGGTCTGGGTTATTCCCAGGTGACAAATTCGGTTGGTACTTCCAAAAACTGCTGTGGTGGCAGCTCCGGCGATTTGATCGCCTGAAGGGCCGCCTTGGCGAGGAAGACGCCGGTGGCTTCGATATCTTCCTGCACGACAATGATTTCGGGGCGCACGAATTTCAGCATATGCAGCCCCTCCTTGGCGACCACGTCGAACTCCTGCCCGACGGTGCAGCCGCAGCTTTCCATGCCGGCAACCACCGACATGGTGGCGTTGGTGGAGGCGCAGAGGAAGCCGTCGATTGTTGGATCTTCGCGGTGTTTCTGCGCCGCCCAGTTGCGCAGATCCTTATAGAGACCGTTGCTCTGGACCTGACGGGCCACGTGCAGCTGGATCCCCAGCGCCTTGGCCGCGTGGCGGGCGCCGTTCACCATATCGTTGGCATAGTTCTGCGCCAGAGGCGGCGCCAGCAGCACGATATTCCTGCGCCCCCGCGCCGCCAGTTCGGCAAGCGACAATTCGGAAAAGGCGAAATTGTCGAAGTCGTAATATGGGTGCTGATCGGCCCATTTGGTGCGCCCATGGGTGGCAAAGGGGAAATTCCGCTCAATCAGATATTCCGCGCGCTTATCCTCTGGTTCGACCTGATTGAAAATCACGCAATCTGCGGTCTGGTTCTCGACGATGTAGCGCACCGCGCGCAGCGGGTCGTCGTCTGGAAACACCGGCGAGACATTGAGGTGATAATGGGTTTCGCGCAGCGCCAGCCCCAGCGAGGTCAGCAACCGCGCCGTCTGGGTCATCATTTCGCGTTCTGCGGACATCACCAGACTGATGACATTGGTGCGCCCGGTGCGCAGCCGCACGCCAGCGCGGTTTGGCACATAGCCGAGCGCATCGGCGATTTCGCGTACCTTCTTCTTGGTCGCCTCGCTGATATCGGGCGCATCGGAAAGCGCCCGCGAGACCGTGGGCACAGCCATGCCGCTGGCCTTGGCGATGGTTTTGAGCGTCGGCTTCTTGCCATCGCGGGGCAGACCGTCACTTGGGGGATTTGATTTGGGCATCGGTGCCTCGCCTTCCTCACATCGGGGTTTGGGACCTCTATCAGATCCACGACCCCACGTCCTGATCTCCGTGTTGCAGAAAACATCTTGCGAGGTCAATCTAAATCGTTATAAGTCGATCTATAACGATTTAGTCAGGGAGGATAAATCGTGAAATTAACATCCATACTGATGACGACAGCACTCAGTGTTAGCGCCACCATTGCCCAGTCTGCCGATCTGGAGGTGACCCATTGGTGGACCTCAGGCGGGGAGGCTGCGGCGGTTACGAAATTTGCCGATGCGGTCAATGATCAGACCGCACATAACTGGGTTGATGGCGCCATCGCCGGATCCGGTACCACTGCGCGTCCGATCATTATCAGCCGTATTCTGGGCGGTGATCCGATGGCGGCAACGCAGCTCACCCATGGTCGTCAGGCCGAGGAGCTGATCGAGGCGGGGCTGATGACCGACCTCACCGAACTGGCGGAAAAGGAAGGCTGGCGCGAGATCGTCAACCCGCCGTCGCTGCTGGACAGCTGCACCTACGAGGGGCGCATCTACTGTGTGCCAGTCAATATCCATTCCACGCAGTGGCTCTGGCTCAGCCATGACGCCTTTGACAAGGCGGGGATGAGCGTGCCGCAGGATTGGTACGAATTTGTCGCCGCCGCACCAAAACTGGCCGAGGCCGGTATCGTGCCCTTGGCCATGGGGCAGCAGGGCTGGCAGCAGCGGATCGCCTTTGGCGCGCTGACTGTCGGGCTGGTCGATCAGGACAGCTGGCGCAAAGTGTCGCTGGAGCGGGATGCCGGGGTTGCCGCCGGGCCGCAATATGCCAAGGTCTTCGACGCGGTGGTCGACGCCCGCGAGCTGGCGCGCAACAGCAATGTGCAGGACTGGAATCTGGCCACCAATATGGTCATCACTGGCAAGGCCGGTGGGCAGATCATGGGCGATTGGGCGCAGGGGGAATTCACCCTCGCTGAACAGGTGGCCGGACAGGATTACACCTGCCTGCCTGGTATGGGGCTGAACCAGATTATCGACACCAGCGGTGATGCCTTCTACTTCCCGGTGATTGATGATGCCGAGGTCAGACAGGCGCAGATGGATATGGCGTCAGTGCTGATCTCCAAGGAGGTTCAGGTCGCTTTCAACCTGACCAAGGGCTCCCTGCCGGTGCGCGGGGATGTCGATCTGTCGGCAGCCAATGACTGCATGAAGAAAGGTCTGGCGATTCTGGCGGATGGCAATGTGCGGCCCAGCGTGGATAAGGCGTTTTTCGCCGACACCCAGTCGCAGATTCAGGATCTGAGCCAGAATTCTGGGCCTCTGACATGGCGGCGGCGGATGCGCAGGCGCATTACGCCGAGATTATCGGCGGACGCTGACTGAGCCGCAGGTCAACCGGGGCGCGCTGTGATCGCGCCCGGTTGGCGTTGCCGTCTGCCCCTGACCGGTACGCTGATCCAGAACGGGACATATCATGACACCAGCCCCCCTTCCGGCTGCTGCGGGCAAAGCACTGTAGCCCGGCCCCGCTCGCCCCGCGCCTTGCGCAATCTCAACGCAAAAATCGCCTCCGTGCCGATGATCCTCACCGCGCTGATGATGTTCATGGGGGCACCGCCTGGACCGTTGCGCATTCCTTCACCAAATCGCGGCTGCTGCCGAAGTGGAAATTCGTCGGCTTTGATCAATATGAGCGGCTCTGGTCCAGCAATCGCTGGCTGATCTCGGTCGAGAACCTGCTGATCTATGGTCTTTGTTCGCTGGTGCTGACCATGGAGACCGGCTTCACGATGGCGGCGCTGCTGGACCGAAAAATCCACTTCGAGGCCGCGTTTCGCACCATCTTTCTCTATCCGTTTGCGCTGTCTTTTGTGGTGACTGGTCTGGCCTGGCAATGGATCCTGAACCCGGATTTCGGCGGCGAAGTAAAGCAATTTGAGAGACAGGCGACCTTAAGCCACCGCCAGCTGGCAACCATCCCTTTGCTGTAATAAACGAAAGCCGCCCAGATGGCCGCGTTCAGGCAAATTTCCGCACGGCGGGGTTGGCCGATATGGTGCAGGCCATCGCCCAGAACCGCCCACACCGCTTCAGTCTTGATCTGGCCGTCTTGATCTGGCCGCGCATACTGTCGATGTGATGTCCGCTATCCTGAAAGCGGGTAAGACCCGCTCCTGAGTCGCGACAACCACAACCTGCGCCCGCCCCGTTGACGGCGGAAAATGCACGTGACCTGGTACCGTAATCGGCACTACCCTAATTTTCACATGGAATAGGCGTCCTCAGATACGCAGCCCGAACTTTTCGCAGGGTCTGGGGGACTCCGCCGCCGAAGCTGACAACAAAATTGGCCTGCTTACACTTCGAAAGAGTGTCTTTGATCAGTATCACTGTCTTCGACTGCGATCTACATGACTTCAAGCTGTCGATTCTGACACGAATATTGTCCGAAAACGCAACAGCAGGTTTCCATGATTTCATAGCAAATGCTCCTTGTAAGGAACAGGAGCCCGCATGCGATATTCTGCGTTAGGACTGATCAAGGAAGCCCTGACCGGGCATAAGGGCTGGCGTCCGCAATGGCGCGATGCGGCACCGCAGGATGCGTATGATTATATCATCATCGGAGGCGGTGGGCATGGGTTGGCGACGGCTTACTACTTGGCCAAGGAATTTGGTGGGGCACGCATTGCGGTGCTCGAAAAAGGCTGGATTGGCGGCGGTAACGTCGGACGAAACACCACAATTATTCGCTCAAATTACCTGTTGGATGGTAACGAGCCCTTCTATGAGTTTTCGCTAAAGCTGTGGGAAAACCTCGAACAGGATCTGAACTATAACGCAATGGTCAGCCAGCGCGGGATCCTAAACCTGATCCATTCCGACGCACAGCGTGACGCGGCGCGTCGGCGCGGCAACGGGATGATCCTCAACGGCTCTGACGCTGAATTGCTGGATACCGATGGCGTGCGTGCGATGTATCCCTTTCTCAACTTCGATGATGCCCGCTTCCCGATCAAAGGGGGGCTCCTACACCGGCGCGGCGGCACCGTCCGGCATGATGCGGTTGCATGGGGCTACGCCCGTGGAGCCGACAGCCGCGGCGTGGACATCATCCAGAACTGCGAAGTCACAGGCCTACGGATCGAGAATGGCCGCATTTTAGGGGTCGAAACTTCGCGAGGCTATATTGGTGCAGGCAAGGTTGGCATATCGGTTGCGGGCAACTCCAGCCGACTGATGGCGCTAGCCGGTATGCGGCTGCCAATCGAAAGCCACGTGCTGCAGGCCTTTGTCTCAGAAGGGCTGAAACCCTTTATCCCCGGGGTGATCACCTATGGTGCCGGCCATTTCTATTGCAGCCAGTCGGACAAAGGCGGTCTCGTCTTTGGTGGCGACATCGACATGTATAACTCCTATGCTCAACGCGGTAATCTGCCTGTGGTCGAGGATGTGATCGAAAGCGGTATGTCGCTGATCCCTGCCCTTGGTCGCGCGCGCCTGCTGCGCAGCTGGGGCGGCATTATGGATATGTCCATGGACGGCTCTCCGTTCATCGACAAGACTCATATCGACGGGCTCTATTTCAACGGCGGCTGGTGCTACGGCGGGTTCAAGGCGACCCCTGCTGCAGGTTATTGCTTCGCGCATCTTCTAAAAACCGATCATCCACATGAGACAGCGACGGCCTATCGCCTAGACCGGTTCATGTCCGGCCACATGATCGACGAAAAGGGCCAGGGCGCCCAACCGAACCTGCATTGAGGGACTGACCAGATGATCATCAACCATCCGCTTTTGGGTCCGCGCGACGCGCAGGAATTCACCTATTTGGGCGATGCGAACCTTATGAACCGCCCTTATTGGCTGTCTGAAAACGCACTGAAACAGTTCCACGATTATCTCTACCTTCGCGAGAACCCGGCAGGTGAACATCGCGAACTGTGGTTCCATGAACAGGGCGACCGCTCGTGGCTAGTGGTCACCCGTAACATCAGCACTCATGAAATCCTGAAGGTGGAACTGGCCCGCGATGTGGCACTCGCAAACAAGGCCGCGAACCATGTGCAGGAGTTGGTGCAATGAGCCAAGCAAACCGACTGTCCGGTGGTCTTATCGATCACGGCCAACCACTGTCCTTCTGCTTTGATGGCAAGACCTATCAGGGCCATCAGGGCGATACGTTAGCCTCGGCACTTCTCGCAAACGGCGTACGTCTCATGGGGCGATCGTTCAAGTATCACCGCCCCAGGGGCGTGTTGAGCGCCGGCAGCGAAGAGCCCAACGCGCTGGTAGAATTGCGTTCTGGCGGCCGACAAGAGCCGAACACCCGTGCCACCGTAGCCGAAATATATCAGGGGTTAGAAGCACAGTCGCAGAACCGCTGGCCATCGCTTGAGCATGATGCGATGGCGATCAATGACCGGTTCTCGAACTTTCTTGCCGCTGGCTTCTATTACAAGACCTTTATGTGGCCCAAGGCGTTTTGGGAAAAACTATACGAACCGATCATCCGCAAGGCCGCCGGGCTTGGCAGCCTGACCGGAGAAGCGGACCCCGATGCCTATGACAAGGGCTATCTGCACTGTGATCTTCTGATCATCGGCGCGGGCCCCGCCGGCCTTGCGGCGGCACTCACTGCTGGACGGGCTGGTGCACAAGTTATTCTGGCCGACGAAGATTTCCGCATGGGCGGTCGCTTGCTAAGCGAGACGCAAGGGCTATCGGGTCAATCGGGCTCCGACTGGGTGACGCAGTCTCTGGCGGAACTGTCCACATTCCCAAATGTACGCATCATGCCGCGTACAACGGTCTTTGGTGCCTATGATCATGGTGTCTACGGCGCGGTTGAGCGCAATGCAGATCACCTGCCCGCCCCAATCACCGGCAAGCCGCGTCAAACACTGTGGCGGATCTATTCTAAACGCGCATTGGTCGCCACCGGCGCGATTGAGCGCCCCATCGCCTTTGAAAACAATGACCGCCCCGGCGTGATGCTCGCGGGTGCAGTGCGGGCCTATGCCAATCGCTGGGCGACAACCCCGGCGCAGTCGGTCGTGGTATTCGCCAATAATGACAATGCGCATCAGACCGCCCGCGACTTGATCGCCAAAGGTGTTCGGGTACCGGCCGTCATCGACACCCGTCCCGATGCTCCCAAACTGGAGGGAACCGAAGTTCTGGCAGGCGCAGAGGTTATCAACACCAAGGGGCGGCTTGGCCTGTCTTCTGTCACTGTGCGATTGGAGAATGGTCAAACCCGCAACATTGAATGCGGTGCCCTGGCGATGTCCGGCGGCTGGAACCCCAATCTGGGCCTTACCTGCCACCAGCGAGGCCGTCCGGTGTGGAACGCAACGATCCACTCCTTTGTCCCGGGTCCTGATTTGCCCGTGGGTCAGTCGATTGCTGGCGCTGCAATGGGCGACATGTCCACCGCAGCAGCTTTGCGTGGTGGCGCTGATCAGGCGGTGGCCGCTCTCGCCGATCTTGGCATCACTGCACACCCGGCCGACCTGCCCCAGGCAGAAGACGCACCGGTCTCTCTCACACCGTTCTGGCACGTTAAGGGCGCAAGACGCGCTTGGCTCGATTTCCAGAACGACGTGACTGTCAAGGATGTCAAACTGGCGCATCAGGAGAACTTTACCTCGGTCGAGCACCTGAAGCGCTACACGACGCTGGGCATGGCAACTGATCAAGGAAAGACCTCAAACATTGGCGCTCTTGCGGTTATGGCAGAGCTGACTGGGAAATCCATCCCTCAGACCGGCACAACCATCTTCCGCCCCCCCTATACGCCCGTTGCGTTGGGGGCGCTGGCTGGACGCGCTGTGGGCAAGGATTTCCACCCCACCCGCCTAACCCCCAGCCATAAATGGGCGGAGGAACAAGGCGCTGTCTTTGTCGAGGTGGGCAACTGGCTGCGCGCACAATGGTTCCCGCGCAAAGGCGAAACACACTGGCGGCAATCGGTGGACCGCGAAGTTTTACAGACCCGTCGCTCTGTCGGAATTTGTGATGTGACGACGCTTGGCAAAATTGATGTGCAGGGTACAGATGCTGCGACGTTTCTAAACATGATCTACGCCAATGGCTTCGCCAAATTAGCGGTGGGCAAGGTCCGATATGGCCTGATGCTGCGCGAGGATGGTGTCGCCTATGACGACGGCACCGCCGCGCGTCTGGCAGAGGACCATTTCGTTGTTACCACCACCACAGCGAACGCCGTTCTTGTCTATCGAAACATGGAATTTGTGCGCCAGTGTCTCTGCCCAGATCTGGACGTTCAGCTGATCTCCACAACGGAAGCCTGGGCGCAGTATGCTGTGGCTGGTCCCAATGCCCGCAAACTGCTGCAAAAGATCGTAGATACTGAATTCGACATTTCGAACGAGGCCTTCCCCTTTATGGGCTGTGGCGAAATCACGGTTTGTGGCGGTTGTCGTGCGCGGCTGTTCCGCATCTCTTTCTCGGGTGAACTGGCCTATGAAATTGCGGTGCCGACCCGTTATGGCGATGCGCTGTTGCGCGAGATGATGGTCGCGGGTGAGGCCTTCGATGTCACCCCCTATGGCACCGAGGCGCTCGGCGTGATGCGGATCGAGAAAGGCCACGCCGCCGGCAATGAGCTGAACGGCACGACATCTGCGCTGAACCTCGGGCTTGGGCGTATGGTGTCGAGCAAAAAGGACTGTATCGGCAATGTGCTCAGCCGTCGCGAGGGGATGAACGCCAAGGATGCATTGAACTTGGTCGGGCTACGGCCCGTGAATGCCAAGGACAGCGTGCCCGCAGGTGGCCACCTTATGGCGGCGAGTGGCCCGGTTGATGCGCCCAATGATCAGGGCTACGTCACTTCGTCCGCCTATTCGCCAATCCTCAAGAGTTCAATTGGTTTGGCCTTTGTCAAAGACGGAAATGATCGGATGGGCGAGCGGCTACGTCTGGTCAACCCACTGGAAAAGCAAGAAGTATTGGTCGAAATCGTCAGCCCTCACTTCGTTGACCCGGAAGGGGAGAAACTCCGTGCATAAACTGAAACCCATCACACCGCTTGGCAGTGACACCCCCCGGGTGGACACGATTGGCAACCTGACCGTATCCGAAGTGACAGACCGGGCGCTTGCCTCAGTGGCGGCTCGCAAAGATCAAGAACCGGCGCTGCGGGAAGCTCTTGCAGAGGCCTATAAGATGGAGCTGCCAGAAGTTGGTGGATCGTCACAGGCTAGTACACTCTCGGCCTTTTGGACTGGACCGGATCAATGGATGGTCTCAGGGCCATATGATCAACACGAGCTGCTGGCCCGTGATTTGAAACAAGTGGCTGTCGCCACAGCATCGGTGGTGGAACAGACGGATGGCTGGTGTCGGTTCGATATTGCGGGCGCTGCCCTGGGTGATCTGTTTGAACGGCTCAGCAACGCGCCGGTCCGCGACATGAAACCCGGATGCGTCATTCGTGGCACCCTGGAGCATCTTGGCGTGTTCCTGTGGCGCCTTGACGAGGATCGCATGGCTGTTCTGGGGCCGCGCTCCTCTGCTGCATCCTTGCATCACGCGCTGATCACTGCCGCCCGCTCCATCGCCTGAGATTGGGATCTGGATGTGCATGCCCTGCCGGGCTTAGCCAGCCGGCAGGGCATCCCCGCTTTTGACGCGCAAGGAGTTCTTGGCGCGTCGGTCATTGATCGGCGTGACGCCAAAACTCTCGCGGTAGATCCGCAGGAATGCGCCGGGGGTGCTGTAGCCCACCATATAGGCAATCTCCGTTACTGACGTGCTGGAATACAGCACCAGCTGCCGCGCCTGGTTCATGCGCATCATCCGATAGTATTTCAACGGGCTCTGGCCTGTGGCCTCCTTGAAGCTGCGTTCCAGCGACCGGGCGGATACCCCAATGGCATCCGCGACGTCACTGATCTGGATCGGATCTTCAATGTGCTCAGCGAAATGCTCGATCGCCTGCGTCACCTTCTTTGGCAGCAAGTCCTTGCTCTTGGCCGTTGAAAATGCGGGCGTTTTCTGAGAGGTCGCTGCGCTGCGCACATAGGGATGCTGAAACCAACAGGCGACCTCGGCCATGATATCCCCGCCAAGATGCTCCTCGATCAGGGTGAGCATGTAGTCAAACACCGCGGTCGCTCCGGAGATTGTCACAAGTGAGCCCTCATCGCAGATCACTGTGCTCTGTCGTTCGATGTCCGGGAACTCCGCCTCAAACGCGGCCTCGTAACACCAGTGAACCGAGAGCGGCTGACCCGCCACCAGACCGGTCCGTGCCAGCGGAAAAACCCCACCGCTGAAGGCGCCGAGCCGGGTCTTGCTCCGGGTGATCCGCTGCAAGGCTGCATTGGCCCGTGCCGGTTGGTCAAACCGCGCATTGGGTCCTGCAGTAAAAAACAGAAAATCATGCTCGGCCAGATCCGCCAGCACGGTATCCGGACCAAAACTGACCCCAGCTGAGGAGGCGACCGGATCTGCGGTTTCAGCAACCACCGTCCAGCGAAAGGCCTCCTTTCCGGCGATTTCATTGGCGGCGCGCAATGGTTCGATACAGGAGGTCAGACAGGCCATTGGGAAACCGGGAAAGATCAGAATGCCCAGTGTGAGCGGCGCGTCGGTTCGGGTCATGACAGGCCTCCTTCGGTGAGTTCTGCAGCACAGGTGAGGATGTGTTTTTCCAGCAATCGCGCGGCTGGCGACAGGGCGGTATCGGTTTTGCGCAGCAGATGGATCTGTCGTGTGGCCCGCGAATCAGCCAGCTGACAGAACACCAGCTCCGGCGCATTTGCAGCCCGTGCGGCCATTTCCGGCAAAATAGTGACACCAATTTCTGCCCGCACCATCGCCATGATGGAGGTCAGGTTCTGTGCTTTCAACAGGGCCTTATCGTGCAATATCCGGGACGGCTCGGCATTGATTCCAGCCGACAAACTGTTGGCGATCAAACGCTCATCCCGCAGCATATCCCAGTCGATTTTTCCTCGTTGCTGTGCCAATGGGTGATTGCGGGTGCAGATCACCCCAAAGGCATCCGAGAGCAGGTGCTGGCTGTGCAGGCCGGAGCTGTTTTGACCCAGTGTGGCAATCCCGATGTCGATGCGCTCACGAGACAATTCATGTAGGACAGATATGGAATCCATATCGCGAAGCTCAATATCGACATGCTCGAAATCACTGATATGTCTTGAAAAAACCAAAGGCATAACGGTGCCTGCAACTGATGGAACGGTGGCAATCCGCACATGCCCGTGTGTCGCCTTGGCATAGCCCTCAATCGCTTTGACCATTGTGTCGTATTGCTGCAACTCGCGCTCGGCCTGCTCCAGCACAAAGGCCCCCAGCGCCGTCAGGCGGTTCTTTCGATCGGTCTCGAACAGCGGTTCGCCTAGATGCGTCTCCAACTGTTTCAGCATCATCGACACCGCAGACGGTGTGCGCCCCAGAATGCCGGCTGCGTCACTTAGGTTTCCGCTTCGGGCAACTGCGGCAAATCCGCGAAGCAACTCAATTTTAAGCGCCATAGCTATAGACTTCAAAGTTTCTGAAATGATGTTCAGTTATTTGAGTTTGATTGAAGTGGTCTCTCATGTCCATACCCATGGAAACTGAATTCTGTGTGAGGCCTCTGACCATGACTGATATCCAAAAGAACCTGATCGCCGGTGAATGGCTTGCTGGTGAGAGCGAAGTTGAAAACCGCAACCCGTCTGATTTGAGTGATCTGGTCGGTGTCTTTGCCCAGGCCAGCGCCGATCAGCTGGAGGCGACACTGGATCAGGCGAAGGTGGCGCAGCGCGAATGGGCTGCCTACGGTCTGGAGCGCAAACAGGCGGTGCTGAATGCCATCGGGAATGAAATGATGGCCCGCGCAGAGGAGCTGGGTACACTTCTCAGCCGTGAAGAAGGCAAGCCGCTGGCCGAAGGTAAAGGCGAAGTCTATCGCGCTGGCCAATTCTTCACCTACTACGCTGCCGAATGCCTGCGCCAGATCGGTGAGAATGCGGATTCTGTGCGCCCCGATATTGAGGTCGACGTCCGCCGCGAAGCTGTCGGAACCGTCGCGATTATCAGCCCCTGGAACTTCCCGACTGCAACCGCCTCCTGGAAAATTGCCCCGGCGCTTTGCTATGGCAATGCCGTGGTCTGGAAACCGGCAAATATCACCCCGGCATCGGCTGTTGCGCTGGCGGAGATCATTGAGCGGCAGGACATTCCCAAAGGTCTGTTCTCTCTGGTGATGGGGTCAGGCCGGTCCATTGGTCAGCGTCTGGTCGAAAGCCCCAAGGTGAACGCGATTTCCTTCACCGGTTCGGTGCCGGTCGGCAAGGGAATCGCGTCTGCCGCCATCCAGAACCTGACCAAGGTACAGATGGAAATGGGATCCAAGAATGCGCTGGCCGTAATGGACGACGCAGATCTGGATCTGGCCGTCACGCTGGCGCTTGGTGGTGCCTTTGGCGGCACCGGACAGAAATGCACGGCCTCCTCGCGACTGGTGGTCCACGCCGGTATTCATGACGCCTTCGTGGAAAAGCTGGTGGCAGGGGCACAGGCCATGAAAGTCGGCCACGCACTGGAAGCAGGCGTGCAGATGGGTCCAGTGGTCAGCGAACAGCAGCTGAACGAAAACCTCGCCTATGTTGATCTGGGCAAAACCGAAGGCGCCGAGTTGGCCTGCGGTGGCCAGCGTCTCGAGATGCCGCATCAGGGGTTCTACATGTCCCCCGGCGTGTTCCTGAACTCAACAAACGACATGCGTATCAACCGCGAAGAAATGTTCGCGCCGCTGACTTCGGTCATTAAGGTTGGCAGCTATGATGAGGCGCTTTCGGTGGTCAATGACACCAACTTTGGCCTGACCTCGGGGATCGTCACCAAATCACTGGCCCGCGCTACCCATTTCCGCCGCAATGCGCGCACCGGTGTTGTGACTGTCAATCTGCCGACCGCTGGCACTGACTACCACGTGCCCTTCGGTGGTCGCGGTGACAGCTCCTATGGTCCGCGCGAACAGGGTAAAGCAGCAGCGGAGTTCTACACCACAGTTAAGACTGCCTATATCAGCGCAGGCCCGGTTTGATGCGTCCGGCGCTCAGGATTGACGGGCTGCAATACGCCAACTGGTCGGAGAAGATCTTTCGCCAGCTGCGGGACGGGGGCGTGGATGCAATCCACGTCACCATCTCCTACCACGAGAACTTTCGCGAAACGGTTCTGAACTTTGAGAAGTGGAATCGTTGGTTTGAGCAGTATTCTGATCTGATCATGAAGGGTCTCTGGGCCTCCGACATCGACAAGGCGCGCGAAACTGGGCGTACGGCGGTGTTTTTCGGTTTCCAGAACCCCTCACCGATTGAAGATGACATCGGCTTGGTCGAAATTGTGCACACTCTGGGCGCGCGGTTCATGCAGCTGACCTATAACAACCAATCGCTACTGGCGACTGGCTGTTATGAGGCGGAGGACACCGGCATCACCCGTATGGGCAAGCAGGTCATCAAGGAGATGAACCGCGTCGGCCTTGTGGTCGATATGAGCCATTCTGCGGACCGTTCAACGATTGAGGCGGCGGATCTGTCGGAACGCCCGATCGCCATCACCCATGCCAATCCGCATGACTGGTCCCCTGCCCTGCGCAACAAGAAAGACGACGTGATCCGCGCAGTGACCTCCAATGGCGGGATGTTCGGCTTCTCCGTCTATCCGCATCACCTGAAAGACAAATCCGCCTGCACGCTGCAGAGCTTCTGCGAGATGATCGCGCGGACCGCGGATCGATACGGGGTGCAACACCTCGGCATTGGAACCGACCTTTGCCAAGATCAGCCCGACAGCATCGTCGAATGGATGCGTGTCGGTCGCTGGACCAAAGAAATCGACTACGGCGAGGGTTCAAAATCCGCGCCAGGATTCCCGCCAATGCCCAGCTGGTTCGAGGACAACCGTGACTTTGGCAATATCGAAGACGGTTTGCGCAGCGTCGGGATGAATGAGGAAGAGGTCGCCGCTGTCATGGGGGGCAACTGGTACCGCTTTTTCGATGAGAATTTCGGTGCGAAGTCAGGGAGCTGACGGACCGGGATACGTTTAACGGCCCAGCATAATGATATCGGGCCGACCAATGGGAGGGACAGATGTCAGAGACATCGATGGAAACAACACCGCAGGAGAGCCGCATTAATAAGCCGCTCTTTCTGCTTTCGGGCGGCTTTATCGCGCTGTTCTGTGTGGCGGCACTGGTCAATCTTGACGGCCTTTCAGCACTGGTCGATTGGGGATTTAACATCGCCGCGACCTATTTCGGACTATATTGGCAGATCCTGCTGCTAGCCACCTTCTTGATTGGGCTGGTCCTATGCATACTGCCGGGTGGCCGCGCCATTATGGGCGGTCTGGCAGCACCTGAGTTCACCACATTCCAGTGGGGATCCATGATCATGTGTACATTGCTTGCGGGGGGTGGCGTATTCTGGGCCGCAGGTGAGCCAATTGCACACTTCCTCTATTCGCCGCCGCTTTATGGCGCCGAGGGTGGCAGCGAAGCCGCTGTGACACCAGCCATCGCACAGAGCTTTATGCACTGGGGGTTCTTGGCTTGGGCGATCCTTGGCTCGCTTTCGACTGTCATGCTGATGCACTACCACTATGAAAAAGGCCTGCCGCTAGCCCCTCGGACGTTGCTCTATCCGGTGTTCGGCGACAAGGCGATCAACGGTCCCATCGGCCTGATTGCTGATGCGTCGTCAATCATTGCTGTGGTCGCGGGTACAGTAGGGCCGATCGGCTTCCTCGGTCTTCAGGTCAGCTATGGATTGTCGGATCTCTTTGGGATCCCTGACGTTTTTGCCACCCAATTCATGGTTATTGCGGCGCTCGTCGCGCTTTATACAATCTCGGCGATGACCGGCCTGTCGCGCGGTATCCAGCTGCTGTCAAAGATCAATGTTATCTTGGCTGCGGTCCTACTGCTATATGTCCTGATCGCAGGCCCGACCGGCTTCATCTTTGGGTCGTTCTTCTCAGGCTTCACGACCTACCTGGGCAACTTCTTCCAGATGGCTCTGTATCGTGGTGATGCGGCCGTCTTTGGCCCGCCCGGTTGGTTGGGTTGGTGGACCGTGTTCTTTTGGGGGTGGTTCATGGGTTATGGTCCGCTGATGGCAATGTTCATCGCGCGGGTATCACGCGGCCGGTCTATCCGCTCGATCATCATTATGCTGTCGATCATTGCACCGATTGTGACCAACTTCTGGTTCACCATCATCGGCGGCACCGGTATATCAATGGAATTGACCGAACCCGGCACCATCTCTGCAGCGTTCGAAGGCTTTAACCTGCCTGCGGCCCTTTTGGCGATCACCAACAATCTTCCCATGGGGTTTGTCGTCTCCATTCTATTCCTGATCCTGACCACGATCTTTGTGGCCACCACCGGGGATTCGATGAGTTATGTGATCTCTGCTACCATGACCAAAGGCGACAGCCCAAGCACAGCGGTGCGGGTTTTCTGGGGTATTGCGATGGGCGTAATGGCAGTCATTTTGATCTCTGTCGGTTCGGGCGGCGTATCAAAACTGCAAAGCTTCATTGTCGTCACCGCCGTACCAGTGTCTCTGATCCTTCTGCCCTCGCTCTGGGATGCTCTGCGCATCACTTTGGCAAAAGGCAAGGAAAGCTGATTGTCTGTCGGGCGTCTAACGGCGCCCGACAGATCCATTCGCATTGCCCGACCTGTTCAGATCATACGGGATATGCCTAACGTACTGACCGCAAAGGCCAACTAGAATGACTGACATTCTCTGCCGCGATCCAAACACTGTTATGCGCCTGGCGCGTCTCGGCTCTATGCATCAATCACGCCTGTCCTTTATGCGCGTTCTTACTCGCCGCATGGCGCGCGACGAATGGCGGTTTGAACAGACCGCCTTTGATATCGACGAGACCGGGCAGGGCCACGCGGTTTACACTGCTCATGGCCCCGAGCGGTCTTACTCGCTGATTGCCTTCGCCCATGACCTGCCAGCCGAAAAACGCTCCGACAGAGTGATCGCCGAAGCTTGGGATGCCACCTTCACCTTGTTTGATGGCGTGCCCGATACCCAAGACATCGAACGTCTGTCGCAGAATATTCCTTTACAGGAGGCCGGGCGCGTCTCGGGCTCAGAATTGTCGGTCTCGCGTGCGAACCGCTCAGTGCGCCTGTGGGAGCATGTCGTCAGCGCATTGGCCGTCGGCCAGCAGCCCTCTGCCGAGCAGATTGACGCCGTGGGCTACCTGATGCGAACAACTGCCGTCTATGGATCAGGCAAGCTGGGGGCAGCAGATCGCGAAATGATCGCTGAACGACCCGAGTTCCGCGCGCCTTTCCAGGTCGAGATGCTGTCTGTCTATCTGACCCGCTGGTTCGTCACCGATTTGGTACAGTATATGGCCAATTGCCGCGCCAAATCCGAGGGCAAGACCGCCGCCAAACTGGCACCGGAACTGGCCCGGTCCATGGGCATCGGCAATTCCACTGGATTGGGAATGGCTCCGTTTTTGCTGAACCATCCGGTGCTGTTCAACAACTGGATTGCCGCGCGTGAAAAGGCAATCCAGGCCGTACGCAATATTGAGCAAGCCCACACAGACGAGATTGCGCTATTCCGAACCCTGATAGACCGTAGCAAGATAACAATTGCGGACTGGCGCTCAGAACATCCCATTCAAATCCAGAAACTCAGCGCCCTGCGGACGGATATCGAAGAAATCACAAGCTATCTCAATGTTCAAACACTGGCCGGGGCCAAGCCCTGGAACGCTCTCTATTGCTGGGCCGAGGAGACACTGTCGCCTGAGGGCCAGGAATGGATCGCCTCGCTGATGTTGGAACCATATGGTGGGATCGTTGACGGTTTTGCCGAGGATATGTCAGCAGACAACACAGCAACATTCCGTATCGCAGGCGCGATGACTATTGGCGACCTGCGCCGGATACTGTGTGACGTCTACACCTGGGCAATCGGCACAAACTGGCAGGCGCCTGAAAACAAAGCGCGGGCATGGTATGTGTCCGAAGAAAAGCTGGAACCGCGCCTTGGCGAGCGGTTCGAAGAGCCGATTGAAGAATACGAACAGCCCCTGGCGCCCGGTCGTGATGCGGCCATGCTGTATCAGGCGTTGGCGCATTGGCCAGATGACGCACAGGTCGCTGATTTCTTACTGCGCCACTCTGAACATCGACATGTCCTGCGTCGGGCACAGATCGTGGGTCGGGCACCCTATGCCGAAATTCGTGACAATACCATCTCGGACCGAGTGTTGCCGATCGACATGCTGCGCTGCAAGTTGGCGTTTTTTGGAGCAACAAAATTTGATCCCAGATCGGACCGCTGGGTCCGGATCTGCATGTACGGCAATGCGCCATTGCCCACCGAGCTGACAGCTGAAAACGCAGAATACTGGGTGTTCCCCGAACTTCAGGAGGTCCCCGCATGAGCCATTCGCTGAACGAAATTGAGGCGATGAGCAAACGCGCCGCACGTGGTGCAGGCTTATCTTGGGGATTGGCCGAAGAGGCTGCCAAAGGCACACGCTGGCTATCTGCCTTTGGTTTTCCGGGGACCGAAATGCTGGCGGAACTTTTGAATATCAATGATCGCATCCCGTCGATTGACGTCTCGCCCGTCTCCTTGCGGGCTGAGGTTTGGCATGCCCCTGCACGCCGGATGAGTCCGCTGATAGCCGGCGCCGCACTAAGCGATTGCGCGGTCCGGCTATTGGAACGCGGCAAGATCACAATGGAGCACGTTAACATTCCGCTGTTGGCTGTGCCTTTCATGGGTGGCGCTGCGCTGAGGCTCGGACGCCCCGTGGCGGCCGAATGGGACGGTGCCCGTCTTGCCACCGACGGTAAACGGCTTTGTGTTCAAGGCTCTATCGAAGCTCTGCGTACGCATAAAGCTGACAGATTGGTGTTTTCGGCCCCTGCCGATATGACCGGCCAGCAGGAACCGGTCATGCGCGCCGATGTGTCAGAGGAAAGCTGGGAACAGCTGGCCAAATTCGCGCATCGCACATTTGCCCCCGCGACCGAAGAAAGCCGTTTGCGCGGCGCCGGCGCGGGTCTCAGCGACAACGACTGACGAAACCTATTGGGGCCCAGGTCCACCCTGCACGCTCCGCATATGCAGAACAGAAAGACCACTATGACCGCAACAGAAACCCTGTCACTAGCCGCAATCGAAGATCTGGCCTTCCGTGCCTTGGTAAAGGCTGGAACCTCCGACGCAAATGCCCGTCCTTTGGCTGTGGCAACCGCCATGACCGAAGCCGATGGCGTCGCCTCGCACGGGTTGGCCTACATCCCGATCTACGCTCAGCACGTACAGTGTGGCAAAGTTGACGGCCAAGCAACACCCGTCGTTGATCAACCCCGCCCCGCTGTTGTTACGGTGGATGCGGCAACCGGTTTTGCGCATAGCGCGATCGATTTGGGTTTTGAGAGACTGATGCCGCTGGCACGCGAAATGGGTGTTGCGGTTCTGGCCATCAACAACTCTTACAATTGCGGTGTTCTGGGTGTTCATACCCAGCGTCTGGCCCAGGCCGGCCTGCTTGGCATCGGCTTTACCAACGCGCCAGCCTCCATCGCACCCTCCGGCGGCGCTAAGCCTGTCGTGGGCACCAATCCGTTCTCGATCTCGGCCCCGGATACAGACGGTAATGCCGCGCTGCTGATTGACCAATCCGCCAGCACAATCGCCAAGAGCGAAGTAATGAAGCATTCTCGCGAAGGCAAACCCGTGCCCGAAGGTTGGGTGCTGGATGGCGACGGCCAGCCAACCACAGATCCTGATGCCGGCCTTCAGGGATCGATGGTACCGTCTGGTGGCTACAAGGGAGTTGGTATCGCCCTGACTGTTGAGCTGATGGCTGCCGCCATGACCGGCGCAACACTTGGCGCCGTCGCAAGCCCGTTCTCTGGCACCGCAGGTGGCCCGCCCAAGACTGGTCAGTTCTTCATCGCAATTGACCCGGCGGCGACTTCAGGCGGCGCGTTTCAGGAAAAACTGACGGACCTCATCGCCTCAATCCGTGATCAAGACGGGGCACGTTTGCCAGGTGATGGCCGCCGCGCCAGCCGCATCCGCGCCGCATCTGACGGTGTCGCTGTAAACGCCGCACTGCTTGAGAAAGTGCGCGCGCTGCTGTGATCCCGAAAGCGCACTGATCATCAGATCATCACGAGATACTGTGATGAGGTGGAGGCCAATACGGCCTCCACTTTTTTGAAAATGAACCTTAACCGCGCAGGATTGTGCCCGCTGGGTCAAATGGCGGATGTTCGAGGATCGCCGCCCGATGTGGTCGACCCAGAACCATGACATCTACCACATCCCCAGGGATCACATCGCGAACAAAGCCAAGCGCCAAAGACATGCCGACGCTATAGCCATAGGCACCAGAGGTCACGCGACCGATCCCTTTACCGTCCTTGAAAATAGGCTCCCCACCTGTCGCGTCCGCACAGGAGGCCTCTGTTTCAGCCTCATTCAGATGCAACAACACCAGTTGTTCGCGCGCGGGGTGTTCCAACACGTTTTTCACTGCGTCTTTATTGAGGAAATCCTTCTGCATATTGCAGAGCCGGTCCAGCCCCACCTCTTGTGGCCAGTATTCCGGGCTGTATTCGCGGCTCCAGGAGCCATAGCCCTTTTCCACCCGCAATGACATCAGCGCACGGCTGCCAACAGGGCCTGCCGCGAACGGTTTGCCTGCCTCCAACAGCGCGGCGTAAAGGCGCGATTGATCTGCGGTCTTGCAGTGCAACTCCCACCCCAGATCACCGGTAAAGGACACCCGCAACGCAAGCACTTCGATCCCAGCTAGGTCGATCATCGCCGAGCGCATAAACGGAAAATCCTCGGTGGCAAGTGACGCGTTGGTCAATCGCTGCAAGATCTCACGCGATTTGGGGCCCGCAACGTTGAAACCACACATGGCCTCGGTCATGGATACAAATGATGTCCCCGTAGGCAGTGCGACCTCTTTGAAAAACCGTTTATGATAGCGCTCCGCCATGCCGGAACCAATAATCCAGAACTCATCTTCAGCAACGCGGGTGACCGTAAAATCCCCGGCAATACCGCCACGCTTGGAGATCAGAGGGGTCAGGCAGGATCGGCCCACAGACTTAGGCATAGTGTTGGCAAAGACAGCGTTCAGCCAATCCTCGGCGCCCGGACCTTTGCAACGATATTTGGCAAAATTGGAGATATCAATGATCCCAGCCCGGTCGCGCAGCATCCGGCATTCCTCACCGACCGGTCCCCACCAGTTTTGCCGGGTAAATCCGTTTGTATCCTTGGCTCCAAGCGCATCTGCAAACCACAACGGATGTTCCCATCCCGCGTTCAGTCCAAAAACCGCGCCCATCTCTGCTTGCATCTCGTAGATAGGCCGGGTACGCGCCGGACGACCTGCGCTGCGTTCTTCATTGGGGAAATGGATCGCAAAGCGATGAGCATACTGATCCTGTACACGCGCCTTTGTGAACTCTTTTGTGGTCCAAGTATCAAACCGCGCCATGTCCCAGGCAAACATGTCGTATTGTGTCTCACCTTCAATGATCCACTGCGCCGCCATCAGGCCCATGCCACCGGATTGTGAGAAGCCAGGAATGATGCCGTTGCAGCAGAAATAGCCGTCCAGCTCTGGCACTGGCCCCATCAGGACGTTCGCATCCGGCGACCAGATCATCGGACCGTTGATGACGCGCTTGATCCCCGCCTCGCCTACTGCGGGCAGACGTTCAATGGCGTTCATCATATTTTCTTCGATCCGTTCCAGATCGTCGGGGAATAGATCATGGGCAAAATCCAGGGGCGTACCTTCTTCGGCCCAGAATTTCATGTCCTTTTCATAGGCCCCAACCAACAACCCCTGCCCTTCCTGCCGTAGGTAATATTCACCATCTCGGTCGCTGACGGATGGCAGACGGGTGCCATGGTCAGCGACGTCTGCCATGGTTTCGGTCACGAAATACTGATGCTCGGTTGGCTGCAAGGGCAGTTCGATACCGGCGAGCGCCGCGACCTCACGCCCCCAGAGGCCAGCAGCATTGATCACCCATTTGGTGCGAATGTGACCTTTGGGAGTTTTGACAACCCAACTGCCGTCGTCCTCTTGCTCAGTTGCCGTGACCGGGGTGAAACGGTGAATCTCGGCGCCGCGCTGACGTGCACCCACGGCATAGGCGTTGGTCACACCCGAAGGATCAACATTGCCGCCATCGGGTTCATACATGACACAGCGGATGCCATCGTAGTTCACAAGCGGGTTCAGTCGCTGGGCTTCCTCAATGCTTATTTCGTAGAAATTCATACCGTAGAGCTTGGCTTTAGCTGCCTGGAGCTTGAGCTGATGTTCACGCTCCTCAGTCTGCGCCAGATACAGCGAGCCGGGCTGAAAAACGCCACAGCTCTGACCGGTTTCCTCTTCCAGTTCCTTATAAAGCGTCATGGTGTAATGCTGGATACGACTGATATTAGTGCTGTCATGCAGGCCATGGATATTGGCCGCCGCATGCCAGGTTGAGCCTGAAGTCAGCTCATCCCGCTCCAACAACACAACGTCTGACCATCCCAATTTGGTCAAATGATAGAGGATCGAACAGCCGATAACGCCCCCACCAATGACAACCGCCTGTGCTTCTGTACGCATCTCTGCCCCCTTCAAGAGCCATCTTTGTGGCAACAGCTGTTGCCGTCACGAGTTGGAACTTTGGTAATATACACGACCTCGACACCCTATCGTGTCAGCCCGTTCTCTTTGAAAAATGCCCGATTGCGACATCTCAGAATGTGAGCCGTGTTGCCCGCCCTCTGTTCGCCAATCGCGCATTCAGTGGCTCCGCTTCGGGTGCACCGCTTTCCAGCGCAAAGACAAAGGCATGGGTCAGATAGAAACAGGCCCTGTCGATATCAGCGACCTCCTCGGCCGCATCGGCAGCATAGGTATAAAGACGCACGAGTTCGGCAAGATCCTCATCACGGTGGGCGATCAACAATGCACGATCCAGATCTTCGCGGTTCATGGCTCAACCTTTCAGAGAAATCGCGATGTTCTTGGTCCGCACGTAGTTGTTCAGTGCTTCCAAGCCCTTTTCGCGACCAAATCCGGACTTACCGACTCCGCCAAAAGGGGTGGAAATCCCGCCCGCGAACCATTCGTTGACGAAGACCTGACCAGCGCGCAGCTGGCGCGCCACACGGTGTGAACGTGCCAAATCACGGGTGAAAATACCTGCAACCAACCCAAACTCCGTTCCATTCGCAATGCTGATTGCTTCACCTTCGGTATCAAAGGGCGTCATGCAGGTCACCGGGCCAAAGATTTCTTCCTGGGCAACGCGGGCAGTGGGATCGACATCAGCGAGGATGGTCGGGGCCATGAAATGACCCGGACGGTTTAGGCGTGTGCCGCCAGCGGCTACGCGGGCGCCTACTTGCCGTGCTGCCAAGGTCAACGCCTCCACCCGGTTCAGCTGTGCGGCGGAAATGACTGGTGTATGATCGGGATTCTGCAACCCGTGGCCGATATGCAGCCCCTCTGCCAGCGCCGCAGCACGTGCAACCACCTCCTCATAGATCGATCTGTGCACCAAAACCCGTGCCATCGCTGAACAGACCTGCCCGGCGTTGTAGAAAACTCCTGATTGCAGACTGGTCATCAATGTGTCGAGATTGGCATCCTCAAACACCACCGCCGCAGATTTTCCACCCAGTTCCATCAGTGAAGGCGTCACAGCATCCGCCGCCGCCCTCAGGATCGCCTGACCGGTCCGAACCGACCCGGTAAAGACGATCTGATCAACATCACCACTGGATACAAGTCGCGCGCCAAGGTCGGAACCGATGCCATTCAGTATCGACACGGCACCCGCAGGCACCTCTGCACGTTCTAGTGCCCGGCCCAACAGCGCCAGAGCAACCGGATCCAGCTCCGGTGATTTGATAATGGTTGCGTTACCTGCCGCCATTGACGGGGCAAGTGAGCGTGCCGCGATAGAGACGGGAAAATTCCAAGGCACAATCTGCGCTGAAACCCCATATGGCTCTAACACTGTATAATCTGCGTAATCCGGTCCCAGCGGGATCGATTTTCCTTCAATCTTGTCAGCAACGCCGCCGTAGTATTCGAAATACTGCGCTGCCTCTTCGAATTCGTCCTGTGCCGCGCTCAGGCTTTTGCCGCTTTCGCGACATAGGATCTCGGCTCCTTCATAGGCGATCGCTCGCATTTCCGCTGCCACCCGTAACAACATCCGCCCTCGTGCAGAGGGCTGCATATCCGCCAGATCGCCTCGCTCCACCGAGGTGCGCGCGGCCTCCAACGCGCGGGCAAGCGTGACCTCTCCTGCTTGGGCGGCATCCGTAAAATGCTCGGCTGTGCCAGGATCTTCGACGGCAATGCACGCGCCTCTATCGCCCTCTGCCCAAGTTCCGGCAAGATAGTTCCGTGCCAGACCGTCGCTCAGGAAACTGCTCATACGTCGCGGCCGTTCTGTACTTGCTTCGCCACCCAATGATGGAAGTTATGGGTCGGCCCATCCATCGCGGGAGAGAAACGTCCGCCATCAAACAATTGCCCGTGGCGACCTTTTTGCATGCCTTCTACCACAAAGATATCCTCTTCGAAGACGGTCTTCCACAGCTGCGCATTAGAGGCCCGCAACCCATCGAGTTCTGGTGTGTCACGCTCGCTTTTTGCGTAATAAAGCTCAATATGTTCAACGGTATGGCCGCAAGTCTGAGGCTCAAGCACGATGGCAAAACTGTGATCGCGCTGTATCCCCAACAGAACATTTGGATAAACTGCGATATATTCGGCCCCCTCGTCCCACTGCTCGCTCAGCCCGTCAAAATCTGGCAGTTTGGAACCATCTTCATCGGTCAGCTGACGGTAGACCAATGTGCCTTGACCAGAATACTGACCACGTTCCTCAATGTTGTAGTGATCTTCAAGCCTGGAGTAGCTGTTCAGGCCGGGATGCACCCACGGCAAGTGATAGCTTTCGCAATAGTTTTCTACCGCGAGCTTCCAATTCGTCGCGACCTCCAGCTTGAAAGAAGATCCTTCGCCGCCATGAAAGATCGGCATCTCAAATTCTTTCCAGCGTTCAAGCAGATCGGCATGAACTTTGGTGAAATCCGGTGCATTACCGTCGATATTTACATAGATAACATCGCGCCAGACATGGGCACGGATGCGGATCAGGCCCAGCTTGTCGATATCCACGTCTTCATGGGTATTCTGCCCCGGCCCGCCAACATGCGGCGTGGTGCGCAACGCACCGTCCAGCCCATAGCACCAGCTGTGATAGGGGCAGCGGATCGCACCGCGAATTTTTTGCGGTTTGTCCACCAGGATCATACCCCGATGACGGCAAGTATTCTGGAACACGCCAATCTCACCCGTGCGGTGGCGCACCAGCAATAAGGGCATGCCAAGAAACTCCACCGGTTTGGCATCGCCCGCGTCGGGGACGTCCTTGCCAAAGCCGATGCCCGACCAATTGGAGAAGAGTACGGATCGCTTTTCCTCATCGAATACGATCGGATCAACATAATGTGCGTTGGGCAACCCATTGGCCGTATTTACCGGGGCCAGCACTGACGATAATTGGCTATGCTTGTTCATCGAACTCTCCATGGCGGCGCGTCTTTGCCCAATTGGAGGGGCCGGCCGGTTCCACTCAATAGGAGAAAACTTCATTCATGGATGAGAACATCTAAACCGAAGATTTCTGCGCCTCCGCCAGAATCCAATGTTTTAACTTTTGCGCATTTGGCGACAACTCTGCCTCTGGCAAGCCAACCAGGTAGAACTGTCGCGGCGCAGGTAAGTTATACGCACCCACAATGGCGAGTTTATTACTATCCAACATTGGCTGGACCAACCGCTTCCATCCGAGCGCAATTCCCGCCCCCTTGCGGGCGATTTGCAAGGCCACCGAATAGCTGGTCACCCGCGTACCGACGGCGATGTCCCCCTTATGCCCCAGCTCGTGGAACCAGTCCGCCCAGGTTGTCCAGCTCGGGCTCGCACTTTGCAAATGGATCAGCCGCTGCTGGGCAAGATCCGGTAGAGAGGACTGGGCCAAATCCTGCGCGATATCCGGGCGGGCCACCGGCACCAAATGGTCACGGTAAATCGCGGTATGGGCAAGCGTCGCATTGGGATCACGCCCATAACGGATAAAAAAATCAAACTCACGCGTGTCCTGAAAAGGGCGATCTTGTGTGATTTGATGGATGTTCAGATCAGGATAGTCCCGCCAAAAGCGGATGATGACCGGTGACAACCACAGCGCGGCAACTGCTGTGGTCGATCCCACGGTAACCGCGTCTTCCTCACCATTTTGGCGTATCTTCTGCAATTGCCGCGAAATCTGCCGGAAGGATGTCGCAAGGATTTCAAACAGGTCCTGGCCCTCGCGGGTCAATTCCACGCCGCGATGCTTGCGCTGGAACAAGGCCACACCCAGCTCACCCTCCAATGCCTTGATCTGATGGCTGACGGCACCCGGCGTGACTGACAATTCCTGTGCTGCGTTCTTGAAACTCAGGTGGCGCGCCGCGGTTTCAAACGCCGATAGCGTGGTCAGAGGTGGCAGATCATAGTGACGTCTGGACATCTTGGCTCCGAAACTGGCGTGGGTTTCAATGAGGTAAGCTGCGCTCATGGATTAAATCAGTTCATCTGAGTATGAGTATTTTTCGAATTGAATGGCAAACCCAAATACGTTCTTGAGGAGCATGATTAAGCGCCCGAAGAAAGGACATAAGATGGAGACCCGGACTGCCCGCCTTCTTCGCAAGACCACCCTTAGCCCTGATACCAGCGATTTTACCTTTGAACTCTGCGAAGGGCGGTTTTCCGGACTGGAGCCTGGCGCGCATATCGACGTCCATCTGCCCCCTGATCTGGTACGGCAGTACTCAATCTGGAGCTGGAGCCAAGATGGCCGCCAGATCAACGTCGCGGTAAAGCACGAAAACAATGGGCGTGGGGGCTCGCATGCGATGCACGCGTTGTCCGAGGGGACAGAGGTCGAAATCGGCGGCCCACGCAACCATTTCAAACTGCAAGCTGACGTTGGCTATGTCACGCTGATTGCAGGTGGTATCGGCGCCACGCCGTTGGTTGCCATGGCCCGTGAACTGCTGAATACGCGGCGCGATTTCCAGGTCTACTACCTCGTCCGCTCTCGCAAGTTTGCAGCGATGGACGCAAAATTTTGCGCATTAGGCCTAGGCGATCGCTACCATCTGCACTGCGACGATAGGGACGGGCAGCTTGATCTGGCCGGGGTTCTCCAATCGATGCCGATGGGCAGCGATGTTTATACTTGTGGCCCGGAGCCAATGCTGAATGCCGTGCTGGAAGCAGGCAGCGCGATGCGCGGAGGGACCATTCACTTTGAACGATTTACCGCGGCATCGGATGGCGACCAAGGCCACAACAGCGCATTTGAGGTTGAGATTTCCTCATCTGGAGCTGTGTTCCACGTTGGTGCCACAGACAGCATTCTAGACGTATTGAAGTCTAATGGCATATCGGTTGATTTCGGATGTTCAGAAGGACTATGCGGATCCTGCATTGTGGATGTGGTAGAGGGCCAAGTCGATCACCGCGACGGCATCCTGACCCCCGAGGAACAGGCAACACACAGCTATCTCTGCACCTGCGTGTCCCGCGCCAAGGGGGACCGCCTAGTATTAAACCTCTAGGCAGCTATCACGGCTTTTGTCGGGTGGATCACTCTCAAAAGTCGGGAATGATGAAAGCACCGCCGCGCCAAATACCAGTTATTCTATCTTTGCCGGAAGGCTTAGATCACCGGAGGCGATATCAAAAACATCCACAACGCAAAGCAGCGGTGCATGGACATTCGCGTTCACACGCAACGCTGATGTAACACCGTCATAGGCCACACCGGCAAGATTAACATCGCTGCGAAAGCCAACCGTCACCGCGATTTCTGGCCCGTCGAACAAAGGCGTAAATCCCGGACTGTCCAGATAGATCGGCAAGCCCGGCCACGTTGCGGGCAATTTTGGTGTCTCGCCTTCGGCGATATCGCGCACGGCAAGCGCGCCCACCCCGCAAGCGTCTGTCGGGGTCAGAACAACCCAGTGGCTGTGCCACAACAGCCCATCATTGCCGGCGTCCCCATCGTTGTTTTCGTCGATCAAAGGCGTGTCGTCGAAATCGGGGTGGCTGGTTGCCGCCAGCGCAAGAATGCCCGCCCCCTCCTCAAAGCCGACTGCCGATGGGTCAAGCGATGTAGGCCAGACATAGGAGAACACATCTGCGCCGGCTACTGCGCCGACACGCTTGGGAACATCCTCCCCCGCACCACCATTGGTGGTCATATGAAAGGTAACTGTGTTGCCTTTGCGATGTGCGTGGGCTGCCAAGATGTCAAACGACGCCACCTTTTCAGATTCGGCATCAGACAGGATGGCTCCCCTCTGATGCAGGGCATGATTGCCATCGGCAGATACTGTGGTGGCGGCACAAAGGCCGATCAATGTGACAGTTAAGAAACGGGTCATATCAGTCTCCATATCCATTTAATAGCGAGTCGCTACAAAATGGATCCTATTGCAAAATTAATATCGAGTCGATATCAATATCTCATGACTTCTGCTGACCGTATCCGCTCTCTCATCAATCGCTTGGCGCGCATCGACGCGGCTGGCGGATGGGTTGATAACTTAAACCCCGCGCAGTCCGCAGCACTTGATTATCTGGCACGCGCCAACCGCTTTTCCCGAGCGCCATCACATGTTGCGGAGTTCCTGGGCACAACACGCGGAACCATGTCTCAAACGCTCAAGGCATTGGCACGAAAAGGATATATCCGCGAAGATCGGCGATCAGGCGATCAGCGAGCGATTTTCTACACTCTGACAGAGACTGGAAAATCAATCACCCAGACCCCGTCAGAAATTGGCACTGTCTTAGCCGCACTGGACCAGAGTCAGGCGTCAACGTTGGAAACCGCGCTGGACGCGACGTTGCGGAAAGCTTTGCATGTACGCGCCGGGCGCGCATTTGGTCAGTGCAAGACCTGCATCTTTCACAGTGCACGTCCGGATCATGGATATTGTGCGCTGCTCGATCTGCCTCTTCAGCCCGGTGACTCTCACCTAATATGTGTGGAACATAAGGCACCTTCAGATGACACTTCCTGATCTTTCGACCCGTATCGACGGGATCTTCCATGGTTCAGTACAGTCCCCATGGCCGGATCAACCCGCCTCAGCCATCCACAAGACGCGTGTCGATGGGATACAGCGCATTGATATCGAGGGCTTCATTGGTGATCTTCAGGCCGATTTAACGGTCCATGGTGGGGTCGATAAAGCGATCCACCATTACGCCAGCGATCACTACGGCCTTTGGCAGCGCGAAGGGGAAATTCCCTCGACAGTCACGCCCGCCGCGTTCGGCGAGAACATCGCTAGCGTTGGCATGACAGAGGACACCCTCTGTATTGGGGACATCCTGCGCTTGGGAACGGCCACCGTTCAGATCAGCCAAGGGCGGCAGCCATGTTGGAAATTAGGCCGCTATTCTGAGAATAAGAAGATGCCTTACCTGTTTCAGAAAACTGGGCGCACTGGGTGGTATTATCGCGTGCTTGAACCAGGCGCGGCCCAAACCCATGACGAGATCCGCCTGATTGAACGGCGCAATCCTGGTTGGTCTGTCCAGCGTGTGACGCAAGCCCGTCTGACGCGCAAAGTCTCAGCCGACGACGCAGGTTTTCTAGCCGAAATGGACGACCTCGCCGCCGGATGGCGCAATGCCTTTGCACGGATGGCGTGCGGCGATACCGACGAAGACACCACCGCCCGCCTGACCGGATCAGCAAGCAGCGCAACTCCGCTTCGGCAGGGTTAGCCGCTACTTTCCCTTGATTTTAACTGTATAACGTGTCCGTGCCCCCGCCGGTGGCGGCGGGAACGGACCTGCGCGGCGAACCTGCGCCAAGGCAATTGCGTCCAGTTTCGCCGAACCGGAGCTTGCAGAAATTGTTACAGAGGCAATGCTGCCGCTTGCTGAAATGGCGAACCGGACAACCGCCGTGCCACGGATGTTCACGCGCTGCCGTTTGGCCCGTTGGATACGGCGCAACACCTGGCCCCGGTAATTGTCAGCAGCGGCATTGCCCTGCTGCTTTGCCTGACCCGTCTGACGCAGGGCCCGACCACCTGCAGGTTCGGCGCGACCCTCCGCCCGCCCCTTCGTGCTCGCCTGATCGCTATTTCCCCGCACCTCCGGTTGGGTCGCCTCCCTTGCAGGCGATTGCTTCTGCTCTGGCGTGGGCTTCAAAGGCCGAGGTCGCGCGGCCTTGGGTCGCGGCGCGGCTTCGACGGTCTGGCTCGGTCTGTTGATTGGCACAACTGCCTTGGCCAGGCGAGGTTCTGCAGGGACAACGGTTGGTGCAGATCGGGCCACCTGCTGCGTCTTTGGTGATGGTTTGACTGGCTGTCTTACCACCGGTTTCGACGGCGCCAGATGGGTTGCATCAACACTACGGATCAGGCTGTCGCTGCTTTTGGCGGGCACCAACCCAACTGCGAGATCCGCGAACGAGGTTCCGGCAGCCGCCATAGCAGTATTGCCACCAATCTGCTGTGCAGGAGCAGGACCGAACAACGCTGCCAGACTACCATGGGCCGTCACCGCAAGGCACAGTGCCGCCAATGCGACGACCGGTGACCTAGGTATACTAGGCCCAGTCACGGCAACGCCCTTTCCGACACCACCATCACCCGCCCTGCCCCTGCGGTGCGTAGTTCATTCGCAATGGACACGAGGCTTCGGGCAGGAAGCTTGCGATCTGGAACGATGCGAACAATGGCGCGCTCTGCCACTGACAACGTCGCCAGATAGTCCGCAGCGTTTGCAACGATCTCACCGCGCAGACGCAATACTCCATCCGCATGGATAACCATAGCATCGGGCGGTTCGCGACCAATGATATCCTCAGCCTCAATCAACTCAACGTCACCATCCAAAGGCAGCGCTAGTGTGCCTGCGATCATGAAAAAGATCAGCATTAGGAAAACGATATTGATCAACGCGATCGTCGGCTCCTTTGAAGGCGGCTTGACCATCACCGTTCGTATCAACTCAACACCATCGCTTGCAGTCCTTCGACGTGACGCAGTGCCGATAACAAATCAATCAGCTGTTGTGACGTGGCCTCAGCCGAGGAACTAACCAACGCCAGATGGCCACGACCATCCTGCGGTTGCAGCGAAATAAGCTCCCCGAGACGGCTTAACTCGACAGGTTGACCGTTCAGGGTGATCTCTTTCGAACTAAGTTGAAGAAAAAGCATTTGGCGGTCATCCCCACCTGCCCCCTCTGCGGCAGACGTCAGCTCTATCTCGCCAAATTTTGAAAAGGTCGATGTCAACATGAAGAACAGCAACAGCAGAAAGATCACATCAATCAACGAAGTCAGCGACAGGCGCTTGCGGGGCGGGCCTTTGACGTTAACCGGCATGGACCGCTCGCACATCTTCCAGTGGATTGGTCTCGGCACGTGTGGGAGCCGATCGATTGTTAGACTGCTGGTCTCCCCGCATCGGGGCAAACACAATCCGCAGCGCTCTGTTGGCAAAGACCCGTTCACGCTGCATACGCGCACTCAGCCAATTCAGAACAAGCGATGTCGGCATTGCTACAGCGAGCCCCGCTGCTGTTGTCAACAAAGCCACCCAGATCCCGCCGGCCAACAGCGACGGGTCTACCGAAGATCCGGCCGCCTGAAGTTGCTGAAACGCCTCGATCATGCCTAACACAGTACCGAACAACCCCAGCAACGGCGCAAGCTGTGCCACCACATCCAAAGTGCCAAGCCCCCGTTCCAGCTTGGAAAACCCCGTCTCGGCCTCGGCATCAGCACGGGCAATTTGCATCGGGTCACCGCCGCCATCCAACGCCTGCCGAAGCACCGGTGCGAGATAAGATTTGCTCTGCGCCAGATGTCTGCGCGCCAAATCAGGCTCGCCCGAGTCAAGTGACCGTAAGGCTGCAGTCAACGCGCGATGTACACCCACGCGTGCCGCCCGATATTGCCAGATCTTGTAGAACACCATCGCCGCCGTCAGAACAGATATCCCCAGCAACAGCAGGACCACCGGTCCACCCAGATCCAATACTCTACGCAGTGTGTCGCCAATCATGCTCATCCTGCTAACTCCATTGCTTTGGTAGTGAGTGTCAGACCACGACTACAAGCACCTTCAGGAAGACCCTCCCCCTGGCAAGTCTCGGCACCATTTATCAGTACCCGGCTAATGTCGGAGCAAGACATCGGAAATTGGAACTGCCGCACGCGCAGGCGCCCGGCAGGAAGATCCTGAAAATCAAGAAGCGTGAGTTGTGACACTTGTCCCGCCGCATCAAACAGAACGGTTTCAAACACTGCTTGGGCCACGTCCATTTGATGCCCGTTCTGGGCAACAAACGACAGCAAGCAGCTATGGCCATCGGCCTGCGCAGCGCTGAGTTCAATTGACAGCGCCGCTGGGGCTGCTGTTGGCACCGTTTCTGCTGCAATGCCTGCTGGCCACAATGAACCCATCAGCGCAAAACCAGCCAGCACAGTTCGAAGAGTAACCCGTGCTTGACGACAGGCGGGTATCGAATTCAACATCTCATACCTCTTGGATAATCTCTACGATCAGAACGTCTTAGCCAGGGTCAGCTTGACACTGCGCCCGGCGGCATCGCGGGAGTAAAGGCTTGGCCGGTAGCTGCGATCAAAGGCATTTTCGATACCGACGCGAATTTCGGTGCCTTCGAAAACACCCTTCTGTGGCCTATAGGTGGCACGCAGATTGTGTACACCGTAGCCCGCCACCGCAGAACCGGATGCATCCAGGCCGGGCTTCGCCGCCGCCAACTCCCAGCTCAGGTCCCAAGTCTGGCCGATACGTTTGCCAAGAGTCAGTCGCAGGTCATCCGCTGGCCGGTTGCGCCAGCGCGCTGTCCGTCCACCTTGATGTTCGGTCCCATCGGCAATATTGGCGTTCAGATCGGCATAATACCCAGCGCCGTGGGAATAGCTTGCCTCAATCTCCACACCCTCGGTTTCGACCTTATCAAGCGGCTCAAACGATCTGCTTGCCGGACTGAAATTCGTGTAGGATGTGATATCCCAAAGTTTGCTATGATAGTAGTTTACCTTTAGCGACAGACTGTCATTATCGCTGAAAACATCAGTGACTGCGTATGAGGCACCGATCTCATAGGTATGGGCTCGCTCGGGCTGGGTCATGTAGGTCGCGTTACCAAGATCATCAATGATCGGCAGGCTCTCGGTGTAGGCAGCACTGCCAAACAAGGCCAGCCCAGAGTCAAATTCGTAACGCAGAGACAGCCCTCCCATGAGGGCAGAGTTGTCAAAGCTGGTTGAGCCGTCATGCGCCTCAATATCCTGTGTTTCATAGCGCAGCGCCGGAGTTACCGTCCAATGACCTCCAATAGAGATCTCATCAACGGCAAAAACCGCAATGCGATCATCCGTGCCACCGGGAGCAGAGGATGCGTCCAACCGGTCCCGGCGGATGATTTCAAGCCCGGCGCGCAGATCATGTGAGGCCACGCCGGTGTTGAAAAACATGGAATTCTTGATCGATAGTTTGGTTGTCTCATAGCGGTGGTCCGCATCTTGGGTCGCACTGCTGAACGGTGACCCAACAGGGCCACTGCGTGCACAATTTGGATCGTTACGCACGACACCACCATCGTCGCAGAATGCACTACCCGAGATATAGCGCTGCTCAATCTCTTGATCCGCATATGTCAGATTCACATCCAGATTGATCAGATCATTGCCAACCGGGGACCATTGATAACGCAGGCCTGCCACCCGATTATCAATACGTCGATCAACCCGGCCAAAGCTTGTGCTGGTGGTTCCAAAAGCATCATAAGGCGCGTCTTTTTCATCCACCTCACTCTGGTTTAGCGAAGCGGTCAGCGCATGTTCCTGCGCATCACCGAAGCTGTATTTCGCTTTCACCAGGAAGGACGGCATGCGCGATTGGGTATTGGTCACTTCATTGCCATGACCATCGTCGTAATTTTCGCTATCGCGTAGAGTATAGTTCAGCAGGAACTCGAAATTATCGGTCGGCTGCCAAGCCAGAATCGTTGACGTGGCAAAACCAGATCCATTGCTAACTGCCTGCAAAGTTTGACGCAGCCTCAGGCCAATTTCGCCATTGGTAAAGTCAGATGCATCCTTTGTCTCTAGCTGTACCACCCCACCGATAATGCCTGATCCGTATTCAAAGCTGCCCACAGTCCCTCGTAAGACTGAAACGCCTCGGTAAAGTTCTGGATCGGTGAACAGCTGTGTGCCAATCCTATACAGCTCTTCTGATCCGGTGCTCGCCCCATCTACAATCACCGCGACCTTCTGATCAGTGCCAAAGCTGCTTGTCGCGCCAAAGCCCCGGATATTGACCCCAGCCCCTTTGGGCGTATTGCCGTTGACCAGCGACACCCCAGGCACGGAATCGATCAATTCTGCGACTGTACCCGCTTGGCGGTCGTCTATTTCTTCCTGATTGATGACGGTAATCGGCGTGGCGATGCCAACCTGCACCTCTCGTTTACCCTGGCCCAGCTCAACAGTGCCCAGAAAATCATCACCCAATTCATCCAATTGCTGCGCCACCGCCGACCCAGTGCTGGCCATCAGGCCAAGCACGGAAACCGTGCCCCAATAACGCCAACCTCGCTGGTGTTGCCCCATTTCACATCCCTTGCATCTGTCATTCGTTCAAACCGGATGCTTGCGTCGGGGCTGGCGCGGTCGGTATTTGTTGCGGTGTAACGGAATTTCAATTTCCGCTTGAGGCTCATAATAAAGCCGACTAAAACAGTCAACATAAATTACCAGGCTGCGAACCGCAGTAGCCAGCCAGCGCATGGACCCCCATCGCAGTGCCAGCCCGTATCACAGATCCCAATCTGAAAGGGCTAACATGACACCTCGGGCATCTATGCTCCCCGCTGAAATCCGCACCGCGCGTGCTGAAATCGCCAGCCTGCGTGACCGCGACTTTGCCGATAAGTTCCAGATTTCCGAAGCGCAACTGGTTGCCGCATATATTGGCGAAGGCGTCACACGGATCACTGCTGCGCCAGACGATCTGATACCGCGTATCTGCGATCTGGGCGAGGTGATGGCGCTGACCCGAAACGCCTCTTGCGTGATTGAAAAAGTCGGCACTTACGAGAATTATCATTCGGGTCAGCATGCCTCAATGGTCCTGACCGAGGCCATCGACCTTCGCCTGTTCCCACGCCATTTCATATCAGCTTTCGCGGTAGTGCGACCTGGCGATAACGGCCTTAAACGTTCGATCCAAATCTTTGATGCCGCAGGCGACGCTGTACATAAGGTGCATCTACGCGACTCCTCTAATGTAGATGCATTTAACAGGCTGGTACGGGATCTTGCGGTCGAGGATCAAAGCCAAGAACACGCAGTTGAAGTCCGCAAACCGACCGAAGCCGCCAAGGCCGATCCTGAAAAGGCAGATCTCTTGCGCGCCGAATGGGCAAAAATGACGGACACGCATCAGTTTATGCGTCTCACCTCCAAACTGAAAATGAACCGCCTCGGCGCCTATCGCATCGCTGGCGAACCGTTCGTCCGCGCGCTTGCGCCCGAAGCCGTAAACACCATGCTACACTCAGTGCGAGATGAGACCGTCGAGGTGATGATCTTTGTCGGCAACATGGGCTGCATTGAGATCCACGGCGGCCCGGTTAAGAACCTGCGTAACATGGGGCCTTGGCAGAATATTCTCGACCCCGGTTTTGATCTGCATCTACGCTTGGACCACATCGCCGAGGTTTGGGCCGTCAACAAGCCCACCCAACGTGGCGACGCGGTGTCTGTAGAAGCTTTCGACGCCGAGGGCGGATTGATCCTGCAGGTGTTTGGTCGCCGAACGGATGCCAAGGATCATCGCCCGGCATGGAATGCCCTTGTTGCAGATCTCGCCTCACTTGCGATCGCGGAACCCGCCGAATGAGCCGTTTTGTAAAATTTGCCACCGCTCTAAATCTAGCCCTGTTGTCAGTCTTTGCCGCAGAGGTTTCACTAGCTGGCGATGAGAAACGCGTTGTCACAGTTGGTGGTTCACTGACCGAAATCGTCTACGCACTTGGTCAAGAAAACCGCTTGATCGCTCGCGACACCACGTCTTCCTTTCCCCCTCAGGTGCTCAACCTGCCAGATATCGGCTACGCCCGCGCGCTGTCGCCCGAAGGGGTGTTATCCGTATCCCCCGATCTGATCATCGCCATCGAAGGCGCAGGCCCGCCCGAGACACTGGATGTTCTCAAGGCCGCCGACGTCACCTATGTCAGCGTGCCAGAAGCCTACACCGCAGAGGGAATCCGCACCAAAATCCTGACTGTGGGCAAAGCCCTAGGCCAAGACACCTCAGCTGCGGTATTGGCCGCCAAAGCCATGGCAGAGTTGAGTGAAGCACGACAGACCGCAGCCCAGGCCGCAATGCAATACAGCAAACCAAAGAAGGTCTTGTTTGTACTCTCCACGGCGGGTGGGCGGATCATGGCCGGAGGTGACAATACCGCTGCCGCAGGCATCATAGCGCTCGCCGGTGGCGTAAATGCGGCCGCCGGGTTTGATGGCTACAAACCCATGACCGACGAGGCAATTGCCGTTGCTGCCCCGGATGTCATCCTGATGATGGAGCGTTCCGGCGATCATGACACCGCCCCACAGGACCTGCTGGCGCTACCTGCTATTGCGCCGACCCCCGCCGCAGAAGCTGGTGCTGTGATCCGTATGGACGGGCTGAAACTGCTCGGTTTTGGTCCACGGACGGCAACGGCAGTCTCTGATTTAGCAACGGCATTATATGGCACAGGGTCGTAACATGACGCTTGCAACAGATGGCATGTTGGCACCCGCGACGGTGCTAGATCGACGGATCAAAGCCCGCCGCCTAACAGGGTTACTGGTCCTAGTGCTGGCAGCCACCGCGCTGATGTCCCTTGGGTGGGGCGCATCCGGCACCTCGCTTTGGGCTGCAATTCACGATCTGATGGCGGGTCGCACGCTCAGCCGTCTGGACCAGATTGTGCTGTTTGACATTCGCCTTCCGCGAATGATCATGGGGGTCCTTGTCGGCAGTGCGCTGGCGATTTCAGGCACTGTCATGCAAGGTCTGTTTCGCAACCCGCTGGCAGATCCGGGCATTGTCGGCGTCAGCGCCGGCGCCGGTCTGGCCGCGATTTCTGCAATTGTCTTGGGCGCGATGCTGCCGCCAGCGATACAACAGGCCACCAGCAGCTATCTTGTTTCGATCTCTGCCTTTATCGGCAGTTGGCTCACTATTCTTCTGCTCTATCGTGTCTCGACACGAAGCGGGCAGACCTCAGTCGCGACAATGTTGCTGGCCGGCATCGCCCTTGGCGCGCTGGCCGGTGCTGCTGCGGGCCTGCTGATCTACATCGCTGATGACAATCAGCTGCGCGATCTCACCTTTTGGGGCATGGGGTCGCTCGCAGGCGCCACTTGGTCCAAGGTTCTGGCCGCGACGCCAGTGATCTGTCTTGGCCTTGTGGTGACCCCATTTCTGGCCCGAGGATTAAACGGATTGGCGCTTGGTGAAGCCGCTGCCGAACATACTGGCATTCCGGTGCAGCGCGTAAAAAACACCGCCATATTTGCTGTCTCGGCAGCCACGGGGGCCGCCGTTGCAGTCTCAGGTGGCATTGGCTTTGTGGGTATTGTGGTACCACATCTCCTGCGCCTCGCCACGGGACCGGATCACCATAGCCTATTGCCAAATTCGGCACTTCTTGGGGCGAGTTTGCTGCTCGCCGCCGACATGATTTCGCGTACCATCATCTCCCCGGCAGAGCTGCCGATCGGCATCGTTACCGCAGTCCTGGGTGCGCCGGTATTTTTGTGGATCCTGTTGCGCCGTTTTGGCGGTAGCACCCTGTGAAGGACACTGCCATGCTCACCATGTTCAGAACGCCCGTCAAACAATCCGACACTGCAAGGCCAATCACCCCTGTAGCGGGGCCTTGGCCAATTTCGACGCTCGCCGCGACCGGTCTAAGGGTCCGACTTGGCCAACGAGACATTCTGCAAGGGGTCGATTTCACCGCTCGCTCGGGTGAGGTCACCGCCATTGCCGGGCCAAACGGGTCGGGCAAGACAACACTACTGCGCGCCATCACTGGAGAGATCCCATTCGAGGGCCATATTTTTCTAAACGGGCACAACACAGCGACGATGAAACCTCAAGAGCTGGCCGCGATCCGCGCAGTTCAGCCACAGTCGGCGACCATCGCCTTTCCGTTTACCGTGCTAGAAATCGTCCGGCTGGGCCTCTCTGCCGGTTTATCGGCAGCACAAACCGAACTGCCGTTGAAGGCGTTGCAGGCCGTAGACCTGGCAAACCATGCCAATCGGTTCTACCAAGATTTATCCGGCGGAGAGCAACAGCGGGTCCAGCTGGCGCGGGTCTTGACGCAAGTCTGGCAGCCAGTGGTCGACGGGCAACCGCGCTGGTTGATCTTGGACGAACCCGTTGCCAGCCTCGATATCGGCCATCAGTTTACCGTCATGGATCTGGTCCGCCGATACGCTGAACAGGGCGGCGGCGTTGTCGCGGTGATGCATGATCTGAACCTGACCGCGATGTTCGCCGACCAAATCACATTGGTTCATCGTGGACGCATCGCCGCCAAAGGGTGTCCGCAGGAGGTGTTGACCGACCAGACATTACGCGATGTCTACGACAGTCCCGTGCCGGTCAATACACTTCCGCCAAACGACCTGCCGTATCTGTTACCACAAGCACGCAGTCAGACAACCCGGTGACCAGATCAACCCGAGGCGACCATAATAGCCGCTTCGGACAGGCCTGTTTCAACTCGCCTGATACTGCGGGGTCGATGCAAGAAACTGTCCATAAGCCGTTGCGTCAGGTGGTGCGAACTGCTCCGTCAAGGGATTTTTGCGTTTTCGGATGCGCGCGCCCATATCCGCCAATAGCTCATCGAAATGCTTGAAATGAAACGGTGCCGAACATAGCCCGCCGTAAACCTGTGCTGCCGGACGCTCGCGCCGACGCCAGTTCAACATCATCTCGATACTGCGTTCCATTTCGGCTCGGTTGGGTTGGTGCGCCAGCTTGCCATCAGCATAACGCACCAGCCAATTGGCGATCATCTCAGCAGACAGAACCGTGCAGAAGCTAGAGTTGAACCCGACAAAACCCATGTCCGGCAGATCCGGGTTTACTGACAGGCGATAGACCCGGTACTGGCCGTCGTCCTCAATCAGTTTGTCGCGGTATTCCTTTGCCAGATAGGGCACACCCAGCTTCCAACCTACCGCCAGAATGGCTACATCGCAGGGCACCACCTCTCCAGTGCTCAGCCTTAACCCCTCCTCCTGGTAGCTTTCAAACGTGCCAATCACCGGTTTGATACTACCATCGTTCAGCCCTTCAAACAGGCCCGGTGTCACAATCGGTACAGAGCATGAGACCTCTTTTTCAATGGGCGTAGAGGGGACCATATTGTGTTTCTTCAGGCCAAGTTGAAGCTTCAGCAACGTCTCCAAGCCGCGAAAGTTAGCCCAAACCAAGGGTTTCAGCGCCGCTGCGATGACCCGCTGCACAGGCGTCTTACCCCATTGATTGAATTGCTGTTCCTGCGCCCGCATGTAGAGCAGTTTCTTAAAATTGATGCCGCCGACAAAATATGGCACCCTCCACACATTCTCGCGGTAGACCAGTCGAACAGACCGAGCGCCGCTCTTGGCGGCATTAACCGCAATATCGGTGGCCGATTTGGAACCGCCAAGCACCACAACATCCTTGCCGGCCATCAGGCTGGGGTCGGTATAGTCCGACGAATGCATTACCTGACCTCCGCGCGCGACAAAGGAATCTTGACCGGGGTGGGTAATGATATTTCGCTCAGAAAACTGGCCGGTACACACAGCAACAAAGTCGAAATTCTCTTCCCATGTACGCCCTGCCGCCGTGATTGTTAGCGTCCATCCGGGTTTACCGTCCTTGCGTCGCTGCATCGCTGTGATGGATGTACCGAGCCGGAACAGCCGCGCCAGACGGTGTTTGTCTGCATAAGAATGCAGATAGGCATGGACCTGTGGCCCTTTGGGCCATTCCGGATACTCCTGTGGCATTGGATGGTCGGTGTAGCAATACAGATCCTTCGGTGATTGCGTCTGCACATCCGGGTATGAGCGCGACAGCTCCCACACTCCACCGAAATCATGACTGCGTTCAAAGCCAATCACCCTGTGACCTCGTTCGTCAAAGGCCTTGGCAGCTGCCAACCCACTAACGCCGCCACCAATGACAGCAACCATTTTGCGTTTCGCCATTTCTGTTCTCCCCTCTTGGCCCATCTCCCCGACAGACCGATCTGTCCCCTTAGTGGCGTGCCATGGGCGGACTCGCTCGCTGGTCTGCGATGCCCATGGCCATGCCTTGCGCGATCAGGTCTCGGCGGGAGGTGGCAGGAAATCCACTTCGTGCAGGGCAGACAGGCGCACCAATTCTGCAGGGTCGGTTACGCCGTCCAGTTCTATGAACAGGTCGAACAGCTTGCGCGCCGGAGCAACGCCAAAAATGCAATGCGCCTCGGCACCAGACCGATTAAAGATGGCATGGGCTTCTCCCTTAGGCATACGCACGGTATCCCCTGGCCCAGCTTGGTGAACATCACCCAGAAACTCTACCTCCAACGCCCCGGATAGAACGCTGATCCACTCATCTTGGGTTGGATGCACATGCGGCGGCACAAACGTGTCGGCCGGCAATATTGCATCCCAAATAAAGGCATCGTTGCTGAGCAGTTTGGGCACGTAAGTTTGCCCGACAACTGTCCACGACATGCCTTGAACGCCATCACTTGCCTTGGTTATTCCTTTTTCCATCACTACTTCCTCCCTGAAACTGATCTGTGGTGCCCAGCCTGCACCGGCACGCCAAAACCGGTTATCCAAAAAACGAACCGTTCTGCCCGAAAAATAGTTGAGGCTTGAAATGCCTATGAGGAGAGCTAAGCTGGAACCGCCTGACTTGGAGGCAAGATGACCATCGCAGACCACGCAAAATCTGCTGAGTATCTGAGCAATCATCCGCTGCTGCGCACCGGGGATCTGGATGAGGCACGCCATAGCGTCGGGAAAAAATTCTGTGATCACCGCCTGGATATCGCACAGCGGCGCCTGAAGTTGGCGGTACGTCACAACCACGTTGCCGGCCGGCACAGTTCGATCAACTATCTGCATTACGGTGCCGAAGTAACCATCGACCCTGGCATGTTAGGCTCGTTCTACCTGTTACAAATCCCGCTTTCGGGTCGCGCCAGCGTGCAGCATCGGGGGGCAGAAATCTTCGCCGACGCGCGGACTGCAACCTTACTGAACCCAGACCGAGAAACCACAATGCGGTGGAGTGGTGAGTGTCGCAAGCTGTTGTTGCAACTCGACCGCAGCTATCTGGAAGCCGTCGCTCAGCAGCTAATCGGAGCAGAACTGCCGGGACCGATTAGATTTGCCAGCAATGTCGATCTTGTTTCCGAAGGCGGGCGGCGCGTTCGTCAGATGGTCTGTGCCTGCGTGCAGGCGGCTGAGGCTGGCGAACTGTTTCAGGGCAATATCAGCGGCTCGGACATTCGGGTTGAACAAGATCTGGCCTTGGAGCTGTTGACCAGACTGCCGAGCAACATCTCACATATCATCGAGCGAGCCGATCATGGCAGTTTGCCCCGCGGCATTCGTGCGGCAATCGACTATATCCATGCCCATCTCAGAGATTCGGTGCAATTGAGCGACATAGCAGCCCACGCGGACATGAACATTCGCACTCTGCAGAAAGGGTTTCAACGCAGTTGCGGTCAGAGCCCAATGCAGGTTTTACGGAACGCGCGATTGGATGCTGCGCATTACCAACTGATGGCCCAACAAGATAAATCCGACGTGACCACCGCCGCTTTTTCCAACGGCTTTTCGCACCTTGGCCGCTTTGCCCGCGACTACAAGATTCGATTTGGCCATTCTCCCAGCCAGACCGCTCAAGGCAAAATCGGCAAATAGACCCGTCTTGTCAGTCGCAGGAACGGTGGCTAAACCTCGCTCAGATTGTCACCAGATTAACACGTCGCCCAAAATACACCAGCTTGCCCAAGGATCCAGATGTCAACCGGTCAGCCCAAACCAACAAGGTTAGAGACCACTGCAAAACGGCGTCAACAGATCCTTGAAGCCGCCGTTATGTGTTTTCTTGAAAATGGATATCATCAGACCGGCGTGCGCGATATCGCGACCCGCGCAGGGGTAAGCCTGGGCAATCTCTACAATCATTTTCCCGGAAAACATGATGTTCTGGTTGAGATCGCGGCCCTCGAGGAGCGAGAGCTTGAGCCCTTTGTCACCGCGCTGTCGCAACCGCGTGCCCCGCTGATACTGCTCGATACATTTGTGAAAACTTACGCCAGATACCTCGCCGTTCCTGAAAATGTCATCCTGGGGCTGGAAATCACCGGCGAAGCCATTCGCAAGCCTGACATTGCCGAGTTGTTCCTGACCAATCGCAACCTCTTGGTTGCAGCACTCGCCAAGGTTCTAGAACGCGGCGTGCACGCAGGTGACATGCGTGATGATCTGGTGCCCCAGGACACAGGCCAGATGATTTTAGAGGTCATCGAAGCCAGCGCCTATCGCAGCGTTCTGGAAAATGTGCCTCTGCGCCGGGTCCGTGGGAGCTTGCGAGACTTCATTGCCGCTGCAGTACGGGCCTGATCCAATCCAGATACGCCACACCATTCATGTGACGTAGATCGGTTGGTAACGGACAGTGACCCCTGATATTACGGTCTCCATTCCCGTTGAAGGCCAGCTGCGACCACGGCCAAAGTGGGCCAAGATGCGCATCACACGTAGTGGCGCGCATCTCTTGCCAATTCGTCAGGTCAACCTTTGGCGCAGTTGAGGCACCCGCGATAGGATGAGCAAATCCAATAGTAGCACAGTCAGTAGTGCCAGCCCGGCCATCGGAAATGCCATGGATACGGCGAGCCCGACAAACACTGCCCCCCGCCAAAGCGGAAGCTCCTTGGGCATCGGCGGCGCAGACAGTCGGCGTGCTTTGACCGGACGACGCTTCCACCAAAGCACCACAGCACTCACACAAAGGAACAGCACGGAAACACAGACAAGCGTGTTTGCCAGAACGCTCCAAAGGCCCAGCGTTCCCATATGCAAAGCAATCCCAACAGCCATGGCTTTGCCCGCCCAAGAATAGTCGGCAAACTGCACATCTGCGAGGATCTTACCGGTATGGCGGTCGATGTGGACAGTGCGGTCAGAGGTTGGATTGTTGCTGTCCGTGCTCATGGAATCCCGACTGAGGGTCCAAACTCCGCTGTCGTTGCGTGGGACACTTAGTTGATATCGCCCAGCAAAACCGATCTGACGCGCCAACGCATCTACACTGTCGAGATCGACGGGCATATCTGCAATTCCGATCACCCCAGCGTCGCTGCCCGAGGCAGGCATCGGGGTTTGCTCCAGCGCCCACGGCACCTCGCGACGCGCATGATCCATACTGGCGTGGGTGTCATCGGAAAGCGGTACGTTATCCCATTTTTCTGCGGGGAACTGGCTCCAGGCCTGCACCATCTTGCCGCCCCAGATACCAGCCCAAGCAAGGCCGGAGACGAGAAACAAGACAAGGAACAAAGAAACCCAGATGCCCGTTACACCATGCAGGGATTTCCACAGGCTGCGCCCGTGGCCTGGGCTTGGCAACAAGGCCCGACGCCATCCAATCGTGCGCGGCCACCACATGTATAGACCCGTCGCAATCAGCACGAGACTAAGAGACGCAGCCGTTTCCAACAGTCGGTCTCCGGTAACACCAAGCATCAGATCGCTGTGCAACCCGTCAGCAAAATCATACCACCCACTGCGGCGTGGGAATGTTTCAACAACCTTCGCTGTGTAGGGATCAACCGCAACCATGATCGCATCACCATTGTGATCTACACGAAACAATGCTGCCAGATCTGCCTCTCGCGGGGCCACATATTGTCTCAGTACTCCATCAGGGACGGTCGTCAGTGCGGCATCGGCTTGCACCGAAAGCGGTACCGCCTGCGCTTGCTGGACCACGGCGGTCAGTTCGCCGTCGCGCCCGTCAATCCAGGCGATCCACAGCATGGCAAGACCAGTCAAAGCCAAAGCTGTAAGAAACGGGATGACAAACAGACCAGTGTAGAAATGCCACCTCCAGGCAGCGAAATACAGTTTTTGCGCGCGGCCTTCCGGCTGCGCGAGGGATTGAGACAGATTCATAAATTGGCTCCAGGCCGTTAGCTCTGGCATTTTGACAGAGCGGACATTTCATTGACGTCAGTAATAAGAAGCCAAAGTTGCCGGAGGTGCGCGGGTCGGATGAGAAGGATCAAGCCACCGAGCCTGCCGCAAAGGTTCCGCTAAGCGGGCCCGGGCCGCAGGGCGACGGGCCGATATCAGGCCGAGACCCGTCGGGTGACTTGGGATCACCGCCGCAGCGACCAGTCGGCAAGCCTCGCATTTGGCAGGTGTCGCGTGGTTCGGATCAATGCTGCCACCGCAGAGATCACTGAGCGAGCCGCCAGCCGCGACGAAGTCCGCATAGTCCGCAGAGGCTTCGGCGCGATTGAAACTATGCGCAAAACCTGAACTGGCCATTGCCAGCATCAGAGCAAAGACCATCGCAAGCCGAGGAAGGGTATGAGGCGCGAATCGCATAGGTATTGTGGTAATTCGGCTGCGCGAGGATTGCGAGGGTTTGTGTCGGCTAGTCACCCACATAGACCCATCCTCGGCTAAGAATAGAATAGCAGGAGACCTACCGATATCAGCCAAGGACCCATGTCAGGAAACAAAACTGAAATCCAACTTGATACTTGCGCTGAAGGACTGTCGAAAACCGGCATTAGGTCATTGCCTGTAGTCCGAACGCAAATGCGCCGCCCAGAGGACAGCGCATTTGGTATTAGTCTTGATTGACGTTGGCAGGGTTTCGCAATCGATCTCGCAGGTTGTGAAGTGTTACGACGGCACTGCTGTCTGCCAGGTTGATCCCACCAGTATCCACCGCAAGCTTACGCAGTTCCTCGTAGAATTTTACCATTGCCGCCAGCGTTTGTACAACAAGATCAAAATCCTGAAGCGATTGCCGCTCTTCGCGAGTCGGCGGGGTACCACGTTCAAAGATCGTCAGCACTGTATCTTCAAGCGCCTGCACCTGTTGTTGCAGACGCAGCATTTCCGCGCGCGACACATCGCAAAGATCACTGATCGTATGACCCTTCGGCGGTGGTGTCGATTGCATGTTCATAGGCGCCCGACCACTTGTTCAATTGCCTGCTTCATCGTCGCAACGGTAAATGGCTTACGAATGATATTGTTCATCGCAAGGCGGCGACCGACTTCAACGATTTCTGGCGTAGGTTTGCCCGTCACCAGAATAAAACCCACACGCTGTGTCACGCGATGCTCGCGCAGCGCTTTCAGCAGTCCAAGCCCATCCATACCCGGCATGTTGTAATCGGACAGCACCAGGTGAACTGGGTTCGCAACGAGCTTTTGAAATGCCGATTGCCCATTATTTTCAACCATGTAGTTGCTGACGCCCAGCTCATCCAGACACTGGGTTAGGATGCCCCGGCTGGTGGACATATCGTCAACAACCATTACGCGCAGAGAGTCTTTCAAGCTCATTTTTAGTTCCTCATTTTCTCTTTTTGTGCCGGACTGCTCAAGTGTTCCCACCGGCAGGAGAGTTTAAGTAAGTAGTGATTCCAACAGTTTGTAGCGCCGATGCCGCCGGACCGGACATCCGTTCAGAGTGACCGATGAACAGATATCCCCCTGGATTGAGACTTCGCTGAAACGCATGCCAGACCTTTTGCTGGGTCGGTGTATCGAAGTAGATCGCAACGTTTCGACAGAAAATAGCATCGAACTTGCCCTTAAACGGAAAGGGCTCGATCAGGTTCAAAACCCCAAACGTCAGTAGCGCACGCAGGTCATCGCGGATTGCACCGTCCTGGCCTTGGATATTGTAGTAACCACTGTATTCCTTTGGGATCTGCGACAATTCATCCGCGGAGTATCGCGCCGCCGATGCCTTTCGGACCACCACCGGATCGATATCCGTCCCAAGGATTTTGACATCCAGCTTTTCGATATCGGGGCACAGGGATTTCAGCACCATGGCAATGGTGTAGGGTTCCTGCCCGTTCGAACAGCCCGCCGACCAGATCCGTACCCGGTCCCCGCGCCTCGCCTTTTCTAGAAGCGGCGGCAGCGTATCGTTGCGCAACGTCTCAAAGTGATGCGGCTCGCGAAAAAACTGCGTCACGTTTGTCGTTAATAGAGACAGCAGCTCACTGCGCTCGGCATCCGCGTTCGGGCCATTCAATTCCTTAAGGTAGGATTTGAAATCGCTATAGTTCAGTTTGCGCAACCGCCGCGCCAAGCGCGAAGAAACCAGCGGTTTCTTACTGCTCGACATAGCCAGCCCAAAGTGCTTGTGCGCAAATTCGGCGATAGATTCAAAGTCCTGATCTGACAGGGTAAATCCATCCGCACGAGAATCAATGGGGTTCGCTATGGTCACGAGATCACCTGTTCCGGTACAGTAATGACGGCATCCAGATTGATGATCCGCACCATGGTATCATCATGAGAAATGATGCCTTGGATGTAATCCATAGTGTTGCGACTATCGACCGGCGGGGTGTCCTGAATGTCATCCGGGTTGATCGAGATTATCTCTGATACGGATTCAGCCAACAAACCAACAGGTTTGCCATGAACAGAGACAACGATAACAACGTTGCGCTCGCTGGCTTCGGTTTGTTGCAACCCAAATCGTGCCGAGAGGTCGTAGATAGGGATCACCGCGCCACGCAGATTCATAACCCCCAATACGTCCGCTGGAGCATGGGGTAGAATTGTAACCGGAGACCAACGCCGAATTTCCCGGATCTGGGTGATTTTCAAGCAGAACGCCTGGCCAGCAACGGTGAAACTGACAAATTCGCTGTGCTCGGCGTGTTTGATTTCCGAATCGTCATATTTGGCTTCAGCTTGCGATTGCATTGCTAATTCTCCGCTCTGTGTCGAACGCGGCTGCAGAAGGTGAAGCCGCAAGAATACTTTCGGGATCTAGGATCATGGCGATCTTGCCGTCGCCAAGGATGGTTGCAGCCGCGACGCCCGGAATATTCCCACAAACGCCATCCAGGCTCTTGATGACCACCTGGCGCTGATCGTGGATGTCATCCACCGCCAATGCGCTGCGTTGACCTGTTTCCGTTTCCACCAGTAGATAAACACCAGGTGGCTGATCATGATCGCCTTTGCACAGACCCAATGCGCTGCCGACATCGCAGACGGGAACAAAGTTTCCCCTGATCGACAGCAGCGTTCCGTCTGCGCCAAGATTGTTGACCATGTCGTCACTACCGCGCATTGTTTCAACAATTGATGTGATCGGAACCACCATGGTTTGATCGGCCACGGATACGACCATGCCATCCATGACGGCTAGCGTCAGCGGAAGGATAATGGTGAACACGGATCCTTTACCAGGTGTGGAGGAAATGTTGATCCTCCCCCCCAGCGCCGTGACCGCGTTCTTCACAACGTCCATGCCGACCCCGCGACCTGAGAGATTTGAAATCTCTTTCGCAGTGGAAAACCCGGGCAAGAACAGCAAGTTGTCGATCTCACCATCTGTCAGCTCGGCATTTTCTGGGATCAGACCCTTGTCGATAGCGATCTGTTTGACCCGTGGGCGATTCACCCCAGCGCCATCATCCTTGATTTCGATGCAAACGCTGCCGGATCGATGAGATGCTGACAACCGGATTTCACCGCTGCGGTTTTTGCCGACGGCTTCGCGATCCTCGGGTTTTTCAACACCATGGTCCACAGCGTTGCGCAAGATATGCGTCAACGGATCTGACAGTCGCTCGATGACCGTCTTGTCGACCTCGGTATTCTCGCCCTCGGTAATCAGCTTGGCCGTTTTGCCAGTTGCGGCAGAGGCTTCGCGGACAATCCGCGCCATCCGCTGGAATAGCGGCTTGACCGGCTGTGCGCGAATGGACATGACGCCTTCCTGGATGTCACGGGCCAGATTCTTAAAGCCTTCCAGCTCGGTTTCAACATCCCTCAGATCTGCCACATCCAAATTGGCAATCTGTTGGGCAAGCATCGAATGGTTGATGATCAGCTCACCAACGGCGTTGATCAGACGGTCAACCCGTTCAAGGTCAACCCTCAGCGTCGGATTGGGTCCACCACGCTGCTCTGATTTCGCGGCCTCAGCTTTTGGTGCCGCGGCTTTGGCGGCTACCGGGGCCGCATCGGCCTCCGGTTCAGGGGCTGAGACCGGCGGTTCAAAAGGGACAGTCACCTGATCACCACCTTCCTCCGGAGCGGTACCGAATGCCGCCTCCAGCGCAGCTAGGGCGTTGGCCTCGTCTTCGTCGTCCATATCGGATTCAATAGACAGCTCGCAAAGCCCCTCAACGAACTCAAAGACCGACTCAATCGCCGACTTAGACTCGGCCGTGGTCAACGTCAGACTCCAGATGAGGTAGCTCTCATCAGTGTCCAGCGCATCAAAGCCAGGCAGTTCACTTTCATCAAGTGTGACCTCAAGCGTGCCGAGGTCTGCTAGCGTTTGAAACAAGAAGTACGGTTCATTTCCGGTCCCATACATATCTTTCAGTGGATGAAAGCGGATCGAGTAAACCCGTTCTTGTTCGACCTCGATCGGCGCCATTTCAAAGGCGCCGCCCAATCCCATGGGCTGAAAGACTACCTCTTCTTCTTCCTCATCGATGTACTCTTCGAGCGCAGACACGAGCACATCATTATGTGCCTCATCAACGCTGCCGCCATCACGAGAAGTCGAAACAAGATCAGCAAGGTGATCGCTACAGCGCAGCAGCAGCTGGATCAGCTTGGTATCAAGACCCAGCCGATTGGCACGCACCTCGTCAAACACTGTTTCGAACTTGTGGGCAAAGGCGACCAGGTCATCCAGACCAAACGCACCAGCGCCCCCTTTGATCGAATGGACCGCTCGAAAGACGGCATTCACCACCTCAGAGTCATGATCGCCACCTTCGATGGCGGTCAAACCCTCATCCATTGCTTCGAGGAGTTCTTCGCACTCCTCAAAGAATGTGTCCTGTATCGACCCCGCCATCTTAGGCCGCCGCCCCGGTCACACGCTTCAGCGCGAAGATAAGAGACGCGTCATCAAATGGCTTGGTGATCCAACCGGTTGCTCCGGCACCGCGGGCACGAGCTTTTAGCTCGGGCGCGCTTTCTGTGGTCAACACCAGGATCGGAACCTTGGAATTGATCCCATCACCGCGCAGCTCTTCAATGACTCCAAAGCCATCGAGGTTGGGCATGTTGATGTCGGTGATCACCACATCCGGCGCCACATCGGCATACATGTCTACACCTTCGCGGCCATCTACGGCGCAGTGATATTCAAAGCCGGCCTCTTCGAGAGCGGCGGCCAGGAGATTCCGGATGGTGCGGGAATCGTCGATTGCCAGAACTTTGGTCTTCATGCTGTTTCCTCATCTTCAAATCGGGTGGGCTCGAGCCCCAGAAGAGTGAGCGATTTCCGGCACCCCTCGGTTATCCTGGCGACTGAAAAGCCCAGCCCCTCTGACCGCCATTGTTGTTCTGCACTCAGTAGAAGTTGCAGGCAGCGTGACGGCATGACCGCCACATTGCTGCAATCAATCTCCACTGCCTGAGTGTGCGCCCCGCGCAAGAATGCGATCAGCGGCTCGAGGTCCGAGAAGGCATTGGGCAGGTCCAAGATATGTTTTTGCGTTTCCGTCGTCATGGTCAGCGATTCGCACCCCCGTGTTCGGCGACAGGTTTCAAGTCGATGAGCTAGGAGTAGACTGCGGGCCTTAACATTTGATTGCCGTGCCCCCCTGTCCAGCGCCAGAATGGACGTGGATTTAGCTGCAAAAACCAACTTGAATTTCGGCAAATTTTAGCGATCCGCTGCTGCGGCAGATTTTAGCGCAAGCTGACACCAGAAACACTGAGCCCCACCAGAGCGTGGTATATTAATACGGTGTAGATCTGCAAAATTGCTACTGATTTAGCCGTGAAACTACTGTGAAAAACCAATCGCGCGTAAGGTCGAAATTAACTCCTAGCAGGCATCAAGGGACAAAGGAGAGGTCACCATTCTCTCTTTGTGCCTGTGAATGGAGTATCCGATGAAAATTATTCCCACCCTACGTCTGGCGTATAAACTGCCCCTCTTTATTGTGGGGTTTGGCATGCTTGTGACAGCGATTCTTGTCACAATCAGTTCGCTTACATTTCAACGCGCAGCCATCAGTCATGCCGAACAGCAATTCAACGCAATGACAGAAGACCGCCGCGTAGCCTTGCGTGCGTTGTTGGACGGGATTCAATCGGACGCAGCGACCTTGGCAACTATTCCTTCGACGGCGACAGCCCTAGAATGGTTCACTATGACATGGGACGGTATCGAAGGTGATCCACAGGAGACCCTTCGCAAGGCCTATATCGACGCAAATCCAAATGCAGCGGGCGAAAAACACCTTCTCAATCGGGGAATCGGTGATTCGCCCTATCACATGCACCATGCCCGGTTTCATCCGTCCCTGACGGCGGTTTTGCAGAACAAAGGCTATTATGACGTTTTTCTGATCAACCCGGCTGGTGACATCGTCTACTCTGTTACCAAAGAGCCGGACTATGCCACGAATCTCGTCAACGGTGCCTATGCCGATTCAGGTCTGGCCAAAGCTTTCAGAGCCGCGATTGAGATGCCGACAGGCGAGGTGTTTTTCGCCGATATGGAAGGTTATGCCCCCAGCAATGGTGATCCTGCCGCATTTGTAGCGACCCCAGTTGTTGATGCAGCTGGCGCGCTTCAGGGTGTCTTGGCTTTGCAAGTCCCTGTCGAAATGCTGACCAATATCGTGAACCCCGTCAACGACATGACTGAAACACTCAACGTGTTCATCGTGGGCCAGGATATGAAAGTCCGCACCAAGTCACTTCATGACGACCACCATCAAGTTCTTGATGAATTGGATGCGACCGGGCATTTGACTGAAGCCCTTGGGGGCAATGCCGGGTTCTACGCCGACACTATTGGTGTGAACGGCCACCCTGTTGTCGCTTATTCTGAACCTGTGAACTTACCACAAGCGAACTGGGCGATCGTAGCAGAACAGGACCAAGCGGAGATATTTGCACCGGTCGCACGTGATCGCAATCGTTTGCTGCTCGTCTCTCTCGTGTGTGCAGCAGGCATGTCGATTTTGGGCTGGCTATTCGCACGCTCAATCACAAAACCTATCAACCGTATTTGTACCCGCATCGAAGAGGTTGCCTCTGGAAATCTCGAAGCAGAGATAGCTGAGGCAGGTCGGCAAGATGAAATCGGGAATATCGGCAAGCAGTTGATTAGCCTCCAGGACGATCTAAAACACGCAAGATCCGCTGAACTTGAACGTGCAGAGCTGCAGCAACAGCAAGAGGTTGTCGTCGATCAGTTGAGCACTGGGTTGGTTCGACTGGCAGATGGAGATTTCTCTCAGGCAATTACGACGCCATTCCCGTCGCATCACGAAAAACTGCGGGAGAACTTCAACCGGACGGCAGAAACGCTGAGTGCAACGGTGACACAGGTTGTGGATACGGCCGAGAGCATCCGCAATGGCGCAGGTGAGATCAGCCAGGCTTCTGATGACCTCTCCAACCGGACCGAGAGCCAGGCCGCCACGCTGGAGGAAACCGCCGCGGCACTGGATGAGATGACCGCCAGCGTGAAATCTGCCGCCGAAGGCGCGCGCAGCGTCGAAACCATCATGCAGGAGGCCAAGCAAGAGGCCGAAACCAGCGGCACCGTGGTCCAAAGTGCCGTGTCCGCAATGACCGAGATCGAACAATCCTCGACCCATATTTCGCAGATCATCAGCGTCATCGATGACATCGCCTTCCAGACCAATTTGCTGGCGCTGAACGCCGGGGTTGAAGCCGCGCGCGCTGGTGAGGCGGGCAAAGGCTTTGCCGTGGTCGCCAGCGAGGTGCGCGCGCTGGCGCAACGCTCCTCGGATGCCGCGATGGAAATCAAGACCCTGATCGGCGACAGCACCAAACAGGTGGAGCGCGGCGTGGACCTGGTTGGCAAAACCGGCGAGGCGCTTCAGGGGATCGTCGAACGGGTCAGCCATATCTCGCAACTGGTGTCCGGCATCGCAACCGGGGCGAGCGAGCAATCCACCGGTTTGCATGAGATCAACACCGGGGTGACCCAGCTGGATCAGGTGACCCAGCAGAACGCCGCGATGGTCGAAGAGGCCACCGCTGCGGGGCACATGCTGAACGCCGACGCCAGCAAACTGGCTGAACTGGTGGCTCATTTCAAGGTCGCGGTCGGCGCGGCACCGGCGCGCAGCGCATCCGCCTCTCCGGCTCCGGCACCGCAGGCGATGAACACCGCGGCACGGGCGAACGAGACCCCCAGCGCCCCCAGCGCCCATGGCGATGATTGGGACATCGAAGCGATGACACCGCAGCCCGCCAAAGCCCCGGAAAAAGCTATGGCCAGCGCAGCCACAAGCGGCAACGCCGCCAAAGACATCTGGCAGGACTTCTGATCCCGCCAATGGCACCCGCCCCCACTGCGGGTCGGGTGCCGCTTATTTGAAACACTTCGGCCCTTGTCCGAACGCAACAAGCGGAATGAGCATTGTCACAGAGCCTATTGATCATCACGACGGACCGGCGTTTTGCGCAAAATCTACAACAACATATGGAGGCCACCTATCCTGGCCTTCAGGTGCTTTTGGCCAACAATCTAATGATGGCCTACAATCAAGCAGAAGCCGGTCAGCCGAAATTTGCTTTTGTCGAGGATGGCTTTACCAAGCTGCCCGAATTTGAAATGATGCTGGCCCTGTTCTCTGCCCTTGATATCCGTTGGGTGTCGGTCATGGATAGTCAGGGAGCGACACCAGCACGGCGCTCCTCTCCGCTATTGGATATTGGCGCAGGGATTTTCGAGCTGAGCAAATCGGACAATCCACGCGATTTTTCCCAATATTTTGACATGATGGTCAAAGCCCCGCGCCGCAATCAACCGTCGCCACTCGACAAAAACGGCACTGGTGCCGCTGCGGGTCCCGGCAGCGATAAGATCATCCTGATCGGATCCTCCACCGGTGGCGTCGAAGCCTTGCGCAGCGTGTTGGTCGGGTTTCCACTGAATTGTCCGCCAACCCTGATCGTTCAGCACACAGGCAAGAATTTTGGCCGCGGCCTTGTTTCCCTGTTGGACCGGATCTGCCCTGCTAAAGTGGTCACCGCTGACGACAGTATGACGCTGGCACCCGGTCATGTTTATGTCGCAGCCGGCCAACCCCGGCACATGGGGCTCACCGCGCGCAAACCCTATCGCACCCGCTTCAAAGAAGGGCCTCCGATCTCTGGCCATATGCCATCGGTTGATGCGCTTTTTATGTCAGCAGTACCGATCGCAAAGAATGTTGTTGCCACTATATTAACGGGTATGGGCCAAGATGGGGCACAAGGGCTGCTCGAACTGCGGAAAGCCGGGGCAATAACTTTTGCGCAGGACGAAAAAAGCAGTGTCGTCTACGGGATGCCACGAGTCGCCTGGGAAATGGGCGCCGCGCAGCAACAGGTCTCGCTTGCGCGAATGGCCGGAACATTGATTCAGGCTAGCAAGACCTGACTGACAACTGGGAAGGAATCCACCTTGAGCGTTTTTGCTAACTCCACCACGGTGACAGTTCTACAAGGCGAGTATCGCGTTTCTACGTCCCCCACAGTGGTGTTCTCCACTGTCCTCGGGTCGTGTATCGCCGCTTGTATCTACGATGAAAAAGTCGGCGTCGGCGGCATGAACCATTTCTTGCTGGCGTCCTCGACAGCCAGCGATAGCGTGAACGCACGTTACGGAATCCACGCAATGGAACTTCTGATCAACGGCATCATGAAAAAAGGCGCGCGCCGCGAGAACCTTAAGGCGAAGGTTTTCGGTGGCGCCAAAATGTCCGCTAACCTGTCAGACATCGGCGCATCAAACGCCGATTTCGTACAGCGTTTTCTCAAAGATGAGGGCATTGCAGTCGTGTCATCCAGTGTCGGTGGAACATCGGCACGGCGGGTCCGCTTTCACGCCGTATCCGGCGCCGCCCAGCAAACACAGGTTAAGGATGACCGGCGTCTGGGCGAACAGGAACGTGTGGCTGCGCTGCCAACTCCCGCCGCCAAACCTGCCGCCGGCGTGGGTGCGGTTACTCTCTTCTAAGGCAAACACCGAACCGTTTTCCAAGAGGATCGGCAAACAATTGATCTTGTAAAGGGTCCGACAGATGTCGGGCCCTTCGCTGCGTCCGAGACCTGTCACAAAGCCCAATCAATGCCGCTTGCTGTACCCTCTTATTGGCCGGTATCCTCTTGGCGTGGATAGAATGAGGATACCACGCGTGCGCCAGCCATCCAGAACACACAGACAGATGTCTTACGAATCGCTGCGCCGTGCTTGGCATGTTGCGCTTCTTATCGTCACCCTATCCTTCTCGCTGCCATGCTCTGCTCCGGCGGAGCAACTTACCGTGTTTGCCGCGGCCAGTCTCAAAACCGCGCTAGAGCAGATCACAGATGTATATGAAACGAACAGCGGCAACGACGTTGTACTCTCCTTGGCGGGTTCATCGCTCTTGGCGCGTCAACTTCAACATGGCGCCCCAGCAGATGTATTCATTTCTGCGAACACCGCCTGGATGGATTGGGCCCAAGATCAGAACCTGATCAACTCAGAAACGCGCACTGATCTTTTAGGCAATACGCTTGTCCTGATCGGGCCACCCACCATGCCTCTGCCAGCGGCAGCGCTAACTCTGCATGACGGCGCCGGGCTATTGGACCTGGTTCAGGACCGCCCACTTGCCATGGCGCTCGTCGACGCAGTACCCGCGGGCATCTACGGCAAGGCTGCATTGCAGAAACTGGGGCTTTGGGACAGGTTGGAATCACATGTTGCCCAGACGGACAATGTACGGACCGCGCTGGTGCTGGTCACCCAAGGCGCCGCTGGATTGGGCGTAGTTTATGGCTCTGACGTCACAGGTGGCCCAAATGTCACCCAGTTAGCCGAGTTCCCATCAGACAGCTATCCCCCCATCATCTATCCCGCCGCCGCGACCAATAGCCGGCCAGAGGCCACGGCATTCCTAGCCTTCCTGCGCAGCCCGATTGCGAAAGAGATTTTTGTCAGGCAAGGTTTTGTTGTATTAGCGGAGTAACCCTCAAAATGCAGTGGCTGGGTCCAGAGGAATGGCAGGCGGTGACCTTGTCGTTAAAGGTATCGTTCTGGGCAACGCTGCTGTCACTGCCGTTTGGGTTGCTGGTAGCCGTTGTCCTGGCACGATGGAATTTTCGTGGTAAGGCGCTGTTAAACGGGCTGGTTCATCTGCCACTTATCCTGCCACCTGTGGTCACAGGGTACATCTTGCTGATCGTGTTCAGCGGCCCAAGTCCAGTTGGAACAGCGTTGAAATCTATTGGTATTGTCTTTGCCTTCCGCTGGACCGGGGCGGCTCTGGCGGCAGCAATCATGGGATTTCCATTGATGGTGCGCGCGATGCGCTTGTCACTTGAAGCCGTCGACCCAAAGTTGGAACAGGCCGCCGCAACACTTGGTGCTTCGCGTGTCTGGGTCTTTGTTACGATAACGCTACCACTGATCTTACCCGGAATACTGGCCGGCGCGATACTTGGCTTTGCCAAGGCGATGGGAGAATTCGGAGCAACGATCACGTTTGTTTCCAACATTCCGGGCCAGACACGCACATTGCCAACAGCGATCTATACCTTCCTACAGGTCCCCGGTGGCGAAAGTGCGGCACTGCGGCTGGTGGTCATTTCCATAGCAATCGCAATGATGGCACTATTGGTTTCAGAATGGCTCGCTCGTAGGCTGGCAGACCGGGTGCGGGGCACAACATGCTAGAGGTCGCGCTTACACATCAGCTTGGAAAATTCGCGCTCGATCTCAGCTTTTCGGCCCCAGAGGGAGTGACCGTTCTGTTTGGCCGTTCCGGCGCTGGAAAGACAGCCGTCACCAATGCTGTGGCCGGATTGCTACGCCCACAGACAGGCAAAATTCAGCTTGGAACGCGGTCACTGCTAGACACAAAAAACGGGATCAATGTGCCCTCACACCGCCGTCGCATAGGATATATATTTCAAGATGCACGGCTCTTCCCACATATGAATGTTCGGAAGAATATAATTTACGGTCAACGCTTTGCAAGAAAATCTCAATCGGGCGCATCTCTTGAATTGGTGATCGATATGCTTGGGCTTGCCTCGCTATTGGATCGCCATCCTGCGCATCTGTCTGGTGGAGAAAAACAGCGCGTCGCTATTGGACGCGCGCTGTTGAGCGCCCCGGATATGATCCTGGCGGATGAACCGCTGGCGTCTTTGGATGACGCACGAAAGGCAGAGATCCTCCCCTATCTCGAGCAGCTACGCGATGAGATCTCGATCCCTATTCTCTATGTCACACATTCCGTGGCAGAGGTTGCACGCCTGGCCACCACCGTAGTGGTTCTGCAAGACGGTCGCTGCGTGCGTAGCGGACCCGCCGATACGATACTGGCGGATCCCGCCATCATGCCAATCGGCGTACGCGCGGCTGGCGCCATATTGCACGCCCGCGTCAGACGGCATCACCGCGACGGTCTAAGCGAATTGGACGCCGGTGGAATTCCGCTGTTCCTGCCACAAGTTGCACATAGACCGGGGCAGAAGGTGCGCGTGCGCATCGCGGCACATGACATAATAATGTCACGCCAACGACCCATGGGTCTGTCTGCGCTGAACATCATACCCGGTAAAATCACCGCGCTGCGCAGTGGCGACGGACCCGGGATGATGGTCTCGATGCAGACACCCGCTGGTGTCCTATTGGCCCGGGTCACGAGACGATCCGCCGCTGCGCTTGACCTCACTGTCGGCGCAGAGTGTCATGCCATTATCAAATCCGTTTCAGTCGCGCCTGAGGACGTGGGCGGTACCCGCACATATGAACCGGATGTACTTCCTGCGCCGTCATAAATGCTGCGTCAGCCCGCGATTTTTCTCGGCAGCGGCAGACCACTACGGTATGCGGATAGAACAAACGGTCATCACAAGGCTTAACACCCATCGCTAACACGATGATGACGCGACACAGCGGAGAGAGGCCGATGCGACGGCAACAGATATTCGGCAGCACCAGCCATCCAGTTCCGCTGGAGCATGCACATTATGACCAGTGATTTACACCACAGCCTGTGGCACCAAACCTGCCGCGAAGATTTCGCGCCCCAGGCGCTCATCGGTGCTGAAACCGCGGATCTGGTGATCATTGGTGGTGGCTATACGGGCTGTTCTGCAGCACTACGCGCATCAGAGTTAGGCGCCGATGTATGCCTGCTGGAGGCTAACCAATTTGGCGCGGGCGGGTCAGGCCGCAACGTCGGACTGGTCAACGCCGGCCTTTGGCTCCCTCCCGAAGAAATCAACGCCAAGCTTGGAAACGCCGATGGCACACGGCTTTCCAAACTGCTCGCGTCGGCCCCAGGCGTCGTTTTTGATCTGATAAAACTGCATCAGATCGACTGTGAACCGACCCATAATGGCACATTGCACTGTGCCCATGCCCCATCAGGTCTTCAGGATCTGCGCAATCGGCACCGACAGCTGGCAGCTATCGGCGCGCCGGTGAAACTCCTGTCGCGGGACGAAGCCATTGCACGAGTCGGCAGCAACGCGGTGTATGGTGCACTGTTCGATCCCCGCGCAGGCACGATCCAACCGCTGGCTTATGCCGTTGGTCTTGCCCGTGCTGCACACGCCCAAGGCGCGCGACTACATGCAAATTCTCCGGCGACAGCTGTGTCACGCACCGCTGATGGCTGGACGGTTACCACGCCGCAGGGAGCCGTCCATGCCCGCCACTTGATCATCGCGACAAACGCCTATCCGCTGCCAATCGCAGGCTACCAAGCACCGCGGACCATTCCCGTATGCTACTTCCAAGCAGCAACGCCCCCCCTACCCGATGATCTGGCCGCCAGCATACTGCCGCAGGCAGAGGGCTGCTGGGACACAGCACTGATCATGTCATCTTGGCGCCGCGACCGCACCGGGCGGTTGGTGATAGGCGGGATGGGCGCATTGTCCCATCCTGCAAGTGCCGTACATACCAACTGGTTGCGGCGCAAACTAGCAGGCATGTTTCCGGCACTCGCCAATCACCCGTTTCAAACAGAGTGGGTCGGCAAGATCGCCATGACGACCGAACATGTTCCAAAAATTATTGATCTTGGTCAGGGGTTTGCCTGTTTTGGATATTCTGGACGCGGCATTGGCCCCGGCACTATCTTTGGCCAACGCATGGCCGAAGCGCTGATTGGCGGAGATAGATCCGTACTGCCAGTCGCAGTCACCGCACAACACGATCTGCCCTTGGCCAGATTGCGTGGTGCCTATTACGAAACAGGCGCCACATTGGTACATTTTCTGGCCGATCGGTCCCGTCGCAAACAGACGACCCCTGATCAGTAGCATCCTGCAATGGCGTCCCCGACGGACAGCAACAGTTGCGGATAAAACTCTGGTCCGGGTTCCAAAGCGATTCCAAGAGGATCAACCACAGCGGTCCGGGCCATTGTACCCTCCAGAACAGTAGCCACCAGCCCTGGGCTGAACTGCGGTTCTGACAGGACACATTCAACGTTCATATCTGCAACCGTTGCGCGGATCTCGGCGATCCGTGCGGGGCTTGGGTCGGACGCATCGCTGAACGAAATCGCACCGGCGGCCTGGATACCGAACCCAGTCTCAAAGTACTGATAAGCATCGTGAAAAACCACAAATGGTTTGCCTGAAACCGGGGCCAACTTAGCCGATATCTCAGCGGCGACAGCGGCAATCTCTGCTTGGCCGTCGAGCGCATTGCGCTGATACCGCTCAGCATTTTCCGGGTCTGCCTGCGCGAGCGCCTCGGCGATGACCTGCAACCAGGCGCTTCCGTTCTCGGCCATCAGCCAAGCATGCGAGTCGAGGCTGCCAGGCTCATGGTGATGACCGTGATCGTCATCATGCTCATCCCCGTGTTCCTTTGCATGATCGGTTCCATGATCAGCGTCGTGATGCTCATCATGCTCGTGGTGCTGATCGTCGGCATGCTCTGCTTCATGGTCATCGCCATGACCGAACTGAACGGTATCGCGCATACTCAGCTGCCGTGTAGCATCGGCCTCAAGCAACGATATCACCCGCGCATCAGATGCCAGCGTCGCAATTGGACCTTCAAGCCAAGGCGTCAAGGATGATCCGACCCAGAACACCAGTTCCGCCTGGTCCAGCGCCCGTGCCTCTGACGGACGCATGGCATAGCTGTGAGGTGATGCGCCCGGCGGCACCACCAATTCAGGCGAACCGACACCTTGCATCACACGGGCCACCAATCCATGAACCGGCGTAATATCTGCTGCGACCGTGGGCGCCTCTGCCAAAGCGGTGGTGCCAAATGCGCAGACCGTAACAGCAGCTGCTAGAAAACGAGATTGTCCCATGATGATCCCATGTAATTGTATAACATTACGCCGCTTGATAGAGGTCATAACATAACATATCAAGCCCCAAAGAATTACCCAACGGAGCCCCCATATGGACCCCATCGGATTTCAGGCACATGACCACAGTCACTGCATCAGCGACGGCATCGCCGTCGCGGACGCACATTGCCGCAAGCATGGATTGCAGTTCACGCCAGTGCGCCGCCGTGTTCTTGAAATTCTCTTGCAGGCTCACCGCGCCATGGGCGCCTATGATCTCTTGGACATCCTACGGACCGAAGGTTTGGGATCGCAGCCTCCGGTTGCCTATAGAGCCTTGGATTTTTTGGTAAAGAATGGCTTTGCCCATAAAATTGAACGGCTCAATGCCTTTGTCGCCTGTAGCCACTCCGGTGATGATCACACGCCGATTTTCATGATCTGCCGCAGTTGCAATATGGTCGCCGAAGCCCCGTCGCAGACCACCAAAGGCCGGTTGGGCGTCGCCGCACGCGAAACCGGATTTCTGATCGAGCGCACCGTCATGGAAGCAGAAGGGCTTTGCCCCAAATGCCAGAAGTCGGAGGCCGTATGAGTCTCGTCACACTTGACAATGTCACGGTCCGTCACAATGCCAACCCTGTACTGCACAACGTAAATTTCTCAATTCAACCCGGTGAGATTGTCACAATTGTCGGTCCCAACGGGTCTGGAAAATCAACGTTTCTGCGTACGATCATTGGTGCCTTACGTCCCAATCACGGGACTGTCTCTCAGGCACCCGGACTGCGGATCGGATATGTTCCGCAAAAACTGCACATTGATCCCACGTTGCCGCTTACGGTTCGGCGTTTTCTAAGCCTGCCGTCCCCGGTAAACGGCGCCGCCGCAGGGCGCGCGCTAGAGCAAGCAGGTGCAGGCCAGTTGATGAAACGGCAAATGACAGGCCTCTCAGGTGGTCAATTTCAACGGGTCCTTCTGGCCCGTGCGCTGCTTTGCGATCCCCAGCTGTTGATCCTGGACGAGGCAACACAAGGCCTGGATCAACCCGGGTCAGCGGCATTCTATCAGCAGATTGAGCAATTGCGCGGCAGCCTTGGTTGCGCCATCCTGATGGTAAGCCACGAGTTACATGTTGTTATGGCTGCTTCAGACCGGGTGATTTGCCTCAATGGACATATCTGCTGTGAAGGCGCTCCGGAACACGTGGCATCCGCACCGGAATACCGCGCCTTGTTTGGAAGCGGCACTCAAGGTGCACTGGCCTTGTATCGCCACGAACACAATCACTCCCATGATCACAGCTGTGGTCATGACCACGCCCATGACGCCCAACCGGCCAGCCCCGATTTGAACGGAACACGCACATGATGATCTTGGACAGCTTCCTGATCCGCGCCGCGCTTGCGGGTGTCGGTGTTGCCCTCGCTGCGGCACCCTTGGGCTGTTTTGTTGTCTGGCGGCGGATGGCCTATTTTGGAGATGCGACGGCACATGCCTCAATCCTGGGTATTGCCCTCGCCCTGAGCTTTGATACGTCGGTGTTTGTCGGCGTGCTTGCGATGGCGCTGATCATGGCAACCGTGGTATCCACCCTCAGCGGCCGTGGTTATGCCGTCGACACGTTGCTGGGCGTACTTGCGCATTCATCGCTGGCATTCGGTCTCGTGGCGGTCTCTTTCCTGCATGGGGTGCGACTAGACCTGATGGCCTATCTCTTTGGCGATATCCTCGCGGTTGGTGTCTCTGATTTGCTGGTTATCTGGGGTGGCGCGATTTTGGTCGTGGCGCTCTTGTGGTGGAGATGGTCCGCATTGTTGACTGCAACCCTGAACCCGGACCTCGCCTATGCCGCCGGGATTGATCCCAAGCGTGAGCAGCTGGTTCTGACCCTAGCGCTTTCAGTCGTTGTGGCGGTCGCCATCAAGGTTGTCGGTGTTTTGTTGATTGCTGCCATGCTGATCATCCCCGCAGCCACTGCACGACCGTTTGCTGGAACACCGGAACGCATGACAGTCATCGCAGCGATCACCGGCGGTGCATCTGCTCTAGGTGGACTACAGTTGGCCTTCATGTTTGACACGCCCACCGGTCCAACAATCGTATGTCTCGCAGCATGCCTATTCGCGCTATCAAGCCTCAAGCAGCTCTTTTACCGGGCCTGATGCCTGTCACGTAGGACAACCAGCACGCACCAACACAACGAAAAGGTTGGTCCTTCTAACTTTAGAAAAGACGCCATAGGCCTATTCGACACCGCATGACCATGGCCCCACTGTCAGCCCGCCGTGCTGTTCAGTTCAGGTCCCGGTTTTTAACAACGGGCCACAATCCACCCATTTGCTGACCGCGTCGAGCAATGCTCTCTTGTTGATCGGTTTGCTTAAGAAGTCATCCATACCAGCAGCCAAGCATTCTTCCCGGTGGGACTGCAAGGCGTTGGCCGTTAGGGCAACGATCGGACACCGCACGCGCCCCATATCCTGCTCAAGCTGGCGAATCTCAACCGTGGCATCAATACCATCTTTGACCGGCATCATCATATCCATCAGCACGATGTCAGGATGGTGTTCCTGAAAAAGAGATACTGCTTCCTCACCATTGGCCGCAATCAAGACCTCAATTGGGGCAGCCTTCAGCATACGCGTGACCACCAGCTGATTGGTACGGTTATCCTCTGCGAGCAACAGTTTCACCCGCGGAATATTGTCGGCGTGACTGACCACCACCTCAACCGTCTGGTGAGCTTCATCAGGCAGTCGCTCTAGCACGCGGCCTATGACCGACCGGAGCTGCGCCGCGCGTAGCGGCTTCAACGCGACCTCACACTGGCCCAGATGCTCGCGCGTTTCACGGTCAATGGTGTTTTCAACAGACGACAGAATCACGATAGGTAAGCTGTGGTATTCTGGGATCTCGCGAATCTTCTGGGCCAGTTCTTTCCCGTCCATACCCGGCATCTGAAAGTCCTGGAGAACAACGTCGAAACATATGTCATCGTGGCGCGCATCCAGCAGGATTTCCAACGCTTGATGTGCGGATCCAGCCGCAATGCTCTGCACACCCCAGGTTGCCAACCGCTCCGTCAGGATGACTCGATTCAGCTCCAGATCGTCAACAACCAGCGCACGCAATCCGTTGAAATCGCGTTCATCATAGGATCTCTTCGGCTGACATGGGCGGTTCTTCAGGGGTAAATCAATAGAAAAGACCGACCCCTTGCCCAGTTCCGATTGCACCGAGATCCGACCACCCATCAACGCCAGCAACCGCGTTGATATTGCAAGGCCAAGCCCGGTGCCCTCGAAATTACGGGTGGCAGCACCATCAGCCTGTTCAAAAGCATTAAAGATACGATCAAGGCGATCGTCCGGAATCCCAGCTCCGGTATCGGTCACTGAGATTCGCAGATCTGTCTGCCCGTCGCGCGATTGACCAGACACCTCAATATAAACATAGCCTTTGGCCGTGAACTTGACTGCATTACCGGCAACATTCGTCAGAATTTGGCGAATGCGCCCAACATCACCATCGTAGCTCTCCGGCAGATTGGGGTCGTAGCGTAGCGTGACTTCGACATTCTTTTCCGCAGCTTTTGGTGATAGCAGGGTCACCACATCTTCAATAGCTGTCTGCAGATTAAAGGGCTCGCGCTCCAGCTCTACCTTGCCGGCTTCGATCTTGGAAAAGTTTAAGATGTCATTGATGATTGTTAGCAGCGCTGATCCGGACTTTGAAATCGTCTCCGCATACATCGTCTGATCTTCGTCAAGATCCGTTTCTAGAATCAGTTCTGCCATGCCAATGACACCATTCATCGGCGTGCGGATTTCGTGAGACATATTCGCGAGAAATTCTGACTTGGCACGATTGGCGATATCGGCTGATTTCCTCGCCTGTTCCAGCGCGTATTCACGCTCGTCCCGTTCATCAAACGTATCCTCAAGCACGCCAACCGAAAAATTCAGTGCCCGAAACTCACGTGAGGCGAACCAAGGCAGAGGCACCCGACGGTGCGACAGTCCGGCAATTGCATCGGACATGCGCTGATGGATCAATTGTAGCGGCCGCAGTGCGAGAACAGTCACCAGAATCAAAACCAAGAGAGACAGCAACGACACCGCGACCACTGTCCACATGATAGTCTGGCTGACCTTGTCCTGAACCATGGCCTGACCCTCACGGGTGGACCAATGCACAATCATGTGGCCAAAATCGAACCCATCCAGCGTGATGGGCCGATCGTACATCACAAAGTCATCCGGCCCGATCTGATCAGTCCCGCCTGCTTCGGCAATTGGGGTGCCTTCGCTGCTTTGTATCTGGATCTTCAGCAGTTTTGGATTGCGGGCAATCGCTTCGATCAGCCCAGTTTCCAGCACTGGCACATCCTCGACAATGATCGATTCCAGCATGAGCCCACTTAGCAGCGAAATTGTCAGCTCAGCCTGTTCTTTCAACTGAGCTTGCAAATTACGGGTCTCATAGCGTCGTGCAACATCGCCTATCGCCGCCGCCACCAGCAAAGCTGCCAGCGACAATGACAATACGATCTGAAAGAGTATGCCCGTACGTTTCATAAATGCCCTCGGAGACGACGCTAAAATGCCTGGCTTTGTTCCATTGCATCGCGGATCAGGTCGTAGTCGGAATCGGCACCCTGAAGAAAGCCGTTTTTGGATACCCGACGCACGATTTCTTCGTTGTCAGAGGACAGCATGATCTGGCGCATGGCCAATAGCACGTCCTCCGGCAAGTTGGAGGATGCAAGCCAGGGTTTTGTAACATTGTCGAAACTCGCTAATACGCGAATCGGTACACCTTTGGCGATGAGCTTCTTGTAAGTGCTTTCTTTCAACGCCCCTGCGGTGAATTTCCCGGCACCTACAGCCTCACCCACAAGATCATGACGACCGAGGTACTCGTAAGTATGTAGATCCTTGCTATCGATTCCTGCCTCTAGCAGGTGGCTTTGGGCGAGATAGCGCCCAATCGTCGACAGTTCGTCGCCAAAGGCGAAACTGAGACCCGCGAGATCGGACAATTTAGTGATCGTACTATCGCGATGTACTACGATCACGCCTTGAAACCGCTTGCTCCCCTTCTTTGACTCCATCGCAACAATCTGGACCTGCGGGTTCTGTTTCATCACGTGGATATATGACGCCGGACCAAACCGGGCGAAATCAACCTCACCATTGGCAAGTTGGTCGATACCCTCTTGATATTCCTTGGCAACTGTCATGCGAATAACAACTTTTTCATCCAGTACTTCGCCCAAACGATTGGATAGGAACGTCAGAAAAGGTCGGTATTTCTTGACCGTGACAGTGGGCTTATCCGCCGCATAGGTTCCGAAGGTCAGAGTAATATCAGCGCGCGCTTCTAGCGGTGTCAGCAGCATCAGCAAGCACAGAGAAAGAACGGACCACAGGCGAAGAACACCCAGGGTTCCAATGGGATATCTCGCGCCGTTGAGCATCGTCGTCTCCTGTCTGAACCCGGTTGATGCCGAGTCAATGAATGCGTGCATCTGTTTACCCTGAATAGTGAGAAAATTTGGTTAAGTGGTACTGAATATTATAAATAATTTTATGACTCACCCTAAAGCATGACAGCAATATTAACCTTTCAGTAACGATTTCAGCGCTCTTTTATAAAATTCATCGAAAATTTGAAGATCGGGCACCGCCCCGACAGGACCTCTCGTGATAGCAAACCGCACTCGTTCCCGCTCACCCCTCTCCCGCCTTCTGTTCGCGGTCATATTGACGTCAGGGGGTGTCCCCGCCACGGCCTGGGCGATCCCATCGCCAGAACTGGTGATTGGGTCGGTCTCGTCCCTGTCGCAGGTGCTTGCCGTTGGAATCGCCATGGTCTCGGGCCTTGGCGCCGTTGTGGCAGCCAAACTGGGTTTTCAGCCGAAAAAAGGCGCACAGACGAAACGCTATCCCGTGCGGTTAATCGCCGGACTTGTTTTAGTGGCATCAATGCTCGCCCTGTCGAACTACTGGCAATACAGCAGCCAGCAAGCTGCTGAACAATCCCGTCTGCAAGCCACATTGGTTCGCCCCGCGCAGTTTGCCGGCACCAAGATCAAAGATGCAACACTGAAAGAGACCAGCTTCACACGCCAGTCGGACCACCCGCTTGCGATGTCGACTGTTGACGCAGCTGCTGCGCTAGAAGATGGCGAAACACTGTTCTACGATATCCGTGAGACCGGAGAAAACGCTATGGGGTCCCTGCCCGGTTCGACCCACATCCGCTTTCCCGACTTTCTTCAAAGCCGTCCAGTACAGCCGGGACAGAAAGTTGTTCTCTTCTGTCATAACGGCAACCGGAGTTCTGAAACCTGCGCCAAACTGGCAGCAATGGGTATCGACTGCAGCTTTATCGCAGGCGGTATCGAAAAATGGATCGTCGAGGGGCGTGATTTTTCAGACAAAGACGTCAAGACGCTCTCGGACCTGCGGGCCATCCCTGACTATCCAGGCCGGGATGTGTTGCTCAGTACTGCTGACTTTACTGAGCTGACAAATTCTGAAGATCTGCAAATCGTGGACACACGGTATCCTGGTGACTTTGACGCCGGCCATCTGCCCGATGCGGTCAATATTCCGATCCGCAAGATGACCACCGCAGATTTGATGCAGCGCATCAGTGAACTGGACCCGACCAAACCAACGATCGCGGCCTGCTATGACCGTCGCAGCTGCTTCATGAGCCAGGTACTGGGGCTGGAATTGGCACAAAAGGGCTTTGATTTCCGGGGACGTTATACGCTGCCTTGGGAGTATTTTATCGCCCCCAAACCCAAACCACATGTTCAGGCCTGGCTGGCAGATCAACAAAGTGGTCTTTGGGACAAAGCGATCACCGCATTGGCAGCTGCGCTGCTTTGGGTGCACGCACACAGCCATATCCTGCTGGGCCTTTTTGTGCTGTCTCTGGTCACCAGAATTCTGATCCTGCCAGTTGCACTGAAATCTGAACGGGATCAGATCACCACCAATAACACCGCCGACGAGATGAAAGCCCTGAAAGACAGGCTTGCTGATGATCCGGTGCGCAAGGCGCGCGCGGTGCAGGCCTTTTATGCCGACAAGGGGTTAACGCCCATGAAGAACCTCACCGCGCTATTGTTCCTGCCGGTGATGATGCTGGGGGTTTCTGCCGCACAGGAGGCCAGCACCAGCCTGCAAACGCCGTTCTTGTGGATGACAGATCTTGGCCTGCCAGATCCGCTGTTCATCATGCCCATGGTGTTCACTGCGCTGGCAGCTATCTACTTGCTCTGGGCGGTGGCCAAGACGCGCCGACAAGCACTGTTGTGGATGTTGCTTGGTGTGCCTGCACTCTTTGCAATGGTCTTTGGCCTCTCCGGAGCCGCAAATGCCTATCTTTGCTTCAGCCTGTCGCTATTGCTGGTTCAGCGCGCCTATGTCACTGGGATGCATAGCAAACTGGCAGAAAGCCTATCGTTACGGGTGCACAAACGCGCGCTGGCCAAGCTGCCACACGGCGTGATCCCGATGGGCTATACCGAGGAGCTCTCGGATGCCGGCAACAAAGCGCTGCGCCTATCGATCTTGAAAAACGCAGGCCTGCCAGTGCCAGGTGGCGTCATCGTGCGCTCTGACGCCATTCAGGACTATCGCGCCATGTCCGACGGGCAAAAGGACACTTTTGCGGCGCGTGTCTTCAAACTGGCCGGTGGCAAACCCGTCGCTGTGCGCTCCTCTGCGAGCAATGAGGACGGCGCAGATCAGAGCTTTGCCGGAGTATTTGAATCCGTTCTGGACGTCACTGCCGACACCATGCGCGCGGCGCTGGACGAGGTGGTGACCAGTTTCTCTTCTGAGCGTGCCGCAAGCTATTCTGATGCGGGCGACAGCCGCGATCAGGGTAATATCGTGGTGCAGGAAATGGTGCAGGCCGACTACGCAGGCGTTCTGTTTACCCAGGATCCCATGGCACCTGGTATGGTGATGGTCGAATGGGTCGAAGGCTGTGGCGACGACCTCGTTTCAGGCCGGGTCACCCCGACGTCTCTGCGCTTTGGCCGCTATTCCGGCCTCCCTGGAGAGGAAGATCAGGACGACACGCTGGATCTTGCGCCCCTCCTCACGCTTGGCAAACAGATTGAGGAGACTTTTGGGTGCCCGCAGGATGTTGAATGGGCCTATGCCGACGGCCAATTCCAGATCGTTCAGAGTCGCGACATCACGACGCTGGCGCTCGGGTCCGAGATTGAGCGTGCGCGGCTGGCGGAATGGCGTGGTGTCCTGGACCACTACAAAGACGCGGATCCCGACCAACCCCTATTGGAACAGGACGAGATGTCCGAAGTGCTACCGCGCCCCACACCGATATCGTTCTCTCTGATGGGCAGCCTTTGGGCGCCCGGCGGCAGCGTCGATTTGGCCTGCCGTGCGCTCGCCGTGCCGTACAACCTGCCTGAAGGTCGTGCAGGTCACCTGGTGAATCTTTTTGGTAAAACTTATGTTGATGTTGGCCTCAAAGATCAGATGACGCTGAAGCTGACAACATCCAAGGCGAAACAGCTGCGCAAGCAGGCGCGGCCGATGATCACCCAATTCCGCGAGGAGGTTCTGGCGGCTCTCACTGATCAGCTCGCCTTCTGGCAGGCCGTTGACTATGCGGCCCTGCCCCGCGCCAAACAGTTGGAGGCGATCACAACCCTGCGTGATCTCTTTGTCACCGACATCTATGTTGAGGCTGAGAAGGTGAATATCATCGCAGGCTTCACAATGGGCGAAGCGAGCGCCGCTGCCGCTGGCGATCCAACCCTGCGTGCACATTTGATGCACGCCGAATTGCCTCATGCGCCTTGTAGCCTGCTGTCCGCCTGCACTGGTCCCGCAGCGGATGCACAGGCGCAAGCCATGATGGGTCATCGCTCCATCTTCGACTATGAGCTCTCGACCCCCCGTTATTCAGAGGCCCCAAGCCTGTTGTCTTCTCTGCTCCACAGCTCGGTCGCGCCAATCACCGGCAGCGCGGCTACCCCTGCGAACCTACCGGATGACCTGCGCGAAACTCTTGATCTGGCAATCGCTTATCAGGACCTAAAGGAACAGGCCAAGCACGAGGCCCTACGGGTTCTGGCCGAACTGCGCCGTGCGCTTCTGGCGCTGGCGGCGCAGACCGGGCTGGACGACCTGGTATTCTACCTCACTATGGACGATGTCCTGTTGGGCAATTGGGAGCAACCTGCCCTGATGAAGATCAAGGCTGAGACCAACAAAGCGCATGAAGATCTGCGCAAGGCGTCTGCCCCGACCAATGTCACTCTGACCTTGCGTGATTGCGAATTGCTGTCGCTGGGGGCTCAGGCTGGGTCTGGAGGTGGCAGTCTTGGCGGCACCTGTGTCGCGGGCAGCGGTACTGTCACTGCACGGATTTTCTGGGTCGAGGATGAAACCGCCATCGGGCCGGAGGTCTTTGACGGGTTTCAAGACGGCGACATCCTGGCCTGCCGCATGATCAACCCCGCATGGCTGCCCTATGTGCAGCGCTCTGGTGCCGTCCTGAGCGAGGTTGGTGGCTGGCTCAGCCATATGGCCATTGTTGCCCGCGAAAAGGACATCCTGATGCTGGTCGCATGCAAGGGTCTGGATCAACTGGCCCGTGGAGAACAGATTACCGTCGGGGACGACGGCTCCATCACCACGGCAGAAGCACCGGGTCTCAGAGTGGTCTCCGCCTAAGGCATAAGGGTGCCCTGTCTCTGCCGGATCACCGGCGGGGGCAGGGAAACAAATGTTCTGTCTTGCATTTTTTCGTACATGTGGTCTGAACTCAGCCGATGGACCCGCATCTTGACCCCAAACAGACCCATCACCTGCTCAACCGCTTAAAAGAGCAGATCGACGCGCTGCCCCCTGCCCTCTCAGGGGCAGCCAAATATGTCATCGACAACCCCGGCGACTTTGGGCTGGACCCGATCCGTGTTTCTGCCACCAAGGCCGGGGTCAGTGCGAACACTCTCGTGCGGCTGGCCATTCATTTGGGATTTGACGGGTTCGAAACCCTGCGCGCGCCCTTTCGCGCCGCGCTGACCACCAGTCGCGAAGGTGGGCTAGGCCTTGATTGGCTGGACCGACTGGACGCAAAAGAAGACACAGCCCGGCACGGCAGAATTGCCCGAAACGAAGTCAATATCGTGGCCCGCTCCCTGCGGTTGATGACCCCAGCCCGCACCGCCGAGATTGTCGGCACACTCACCTCTGCAAGGCGCTGCTATGTGACGGCGACCCGCGCCAGCTATGCGCTTGCATATTACTTTCACTATGTGGGGCGCATGGCCCTGCCCAGCTTGGATCTGGTCCCTCGCCACATGGGCACCGCCGTCGACGAGCTGATGGAAATCACCCCAGATGATTGCCTAATCGCCATGACATTTGCCCCCTATTCTTCAGAAACGCTGCAGGCGCTGCGGCTGGCGCGTAGCAAGGGGGCCAAACTGGTGCTGATTTCGGACAGCGAGGTGATTGCACCGGGTTTGCAACCCGACCACCTGCTTCAGGTGGCCGACAATGCGCTACATCCCTTTGGCGGTTACGGCGGCGCGATGGTGGTGCTTGATTGCCTGCTGACACATCTGGTTGATGCAGGCGGCAGCAAAGCACAAGATCGCATCCGCAGCTACGAATTCCTGCGCGAGGATACCGGCGCCTATTGGCGTGGCGGTAAGTTGCCAAAACTACCGAAATCTGAGCGTAGCTAGATGATCAAAGCCGCAGATCGGACTGCGCCGGCGTCAACACGTACTTCAAATCATATAGCAACGCACCGGGGCACCCCAACGCACGGATCTGATCCGCCCCCATATCACGAAATTCCTGATGGGCGACGGCCAACAATACGCCGTCATACGCACCGGTAACGGGATCCGCGACCAGATCAACACCATATTCCTGCTGTGCCTCTTCCGGATCGGCGTGGGGATCATGCACATCCACCGCCAGGCCAAATTCCTCTAGGCAACGCACCACATCAATGACCCGCGTATTGCGTAGATCGGGGCAGTTTTCCTTGAACGTCAGCCCCATCACCAGGACACGCGCATCCGCCATGTTCATTTTACGTGCCAGCATCGCTTTAACCATTTGGCTGGCGACATAGGCCCCCATCCCGTCGTTCAACCGCCGCCCCGCCAGCAGGATCTCCGGGTGATAGCCCAGCTGTTCGGCTTTATGTGTCAGATAGTAGGGATCAACGCCAATACAGTGCCCGCCAACCAGACCGGGGCGAAAGTTGAGGAAATTCCACTTTGTCCCTGCCGCCCGCAACACCGACTCGGTATCAATATCCATGCGGTTGAAGATTTTCGCCAGCTCATTGATCAGCGCGATGTTGATATCGCGCTGGCTGTTCTCAATCACTTTGGCTGCTTCGGCCACGCGAATGCTCTCAGCCTTGTGCGTGCCCGCCGCCACTATCTCACGGTAAAGCGCGTCGACCCGCTCCGCTGTCTCCGGCGTAGACCCGGAGGTCACCTTGACGATATCCGGCAGGCGGCGCGTCTTATCGCCGGGGTTGATCCGCTCAGGGCTATAGCCGGCATAGAAATCACGGTTGAAGGTCAGACCGGACAACCGTTCCAATACAGGCACGCAATCTTCTTCGGTGGCGCCGGGATAGACCGTCGATTCATAGATCACCAGATCGCCGGGCTTCAGAACTCGTCCAACCGTTTCGGAGGCGCGCAGCAGAGGCGTCAGATCCGGTCGGCGGCTGTCGTCGATCGGGGTTGGCACCGTGACGATAAAGATTGTGCTATCGGCGATATCCGCCGGGTCAGTGGTCAGCGTCAATTGCGACGCGGACGCCAACGCATCGGCACTGATCTCGCGGGTGTTATCCTGACCAGCGGCAAGCGCCGCAATCCGTTCGTTGCTGATGTCAAATCCCACCACCGGACGGGATTTGCCGAACTCAACGGCCAGCGGCAACCCAACATAGCCAAGCCCGATCACGCAAATCTGTTCTGTCCTGCTCATACCGCTGCCCCAATGATCCCTGACTGCCCGATTGTCTTTCATAAGGGGCGCAGGAACCAAGTTTCAACCATGCGCGGGTCGATCCCCCCGGAAACCCGGAAAGATCATCTTCTTAGAGCGACCTCAGAACCGCAGAGACAGGCAGGACATGCCGCCATCCAGCTTGGCGCATTCTGTATTGCTGATCTGAACCACTTCAAATCCTTCGCGGTCCAGCAAATCAGCGGTGCGTGGGAAATCTGCGGCCATCAGCACAAGATTGTTGTAGCGAATAGCGTTGGCTGCGGCCTCTTCGCCCTCGGCGACATGCAAGACCCGGTAGCCTTCGAAACAGCCTGACGCATCCAGTCGTTTGGTCGCCAGAATGGTCTCGCCATCCATCAACGAACAGTCTGTTTTGAAATGCAAAACCCCTTCGGGTGTGAAGACCTCGCGCAGGCTGTGGCCCCAGTCAGACACAATCTCGGCCAGTTCAGCAACACCCGCCGCATCGGTTCGGGCCGAACGCCCCACCAAGATTTCGCGATCGGTCACCAGAATATCGCCCCCTTCGATAAAGCCGGGGCCGGTGATCTCGCGCACATCGTCGTAGCACTGGCGTAGGATTGGCGCCATTTCTGCCACCTCACCCAGACGCGACGGCGCGCCGGGACGCATTAGCACCGCACCCTTAGGCAGGCACAGCGCCGTATCTTCAACAAAGACCGCATCGGGAAACGCTTCTAGCGATGGCAGTTCAATCACCTCGGCGCCAGTGCTTTTCAACGCGGCGACATAATCCGCATGAGCGGCCAGCATCTTGTCCAGATCGGGGGTGCCGATGTCCTCGGCGCGCAGCCCATTCGTGATACTGGATGCCGGGCGGCGGGTGATGGCGCGGGTGAATTCATAGGTGGGGTTGGTCATGGTCAATCCTTTGTCGCCGATGTTGGCACGAATTTCGGAGTGGTGATTTCAATCATGCTCGGCCCCGCGAATTTAAGGGCGTCCGTCATCGCAACTGCGGCCTCTTGCGGATCGGCAGTTATAGCCCGGTGCGAGATCCCAAAGGACAGCGCCGTGGCCGCAAAATTCGGTGGCGTCGGGTCACAACCGACCACCGGCACGCCAACATCCTGCATCGAACGGGCAATTTCCTGATAGCCGTGGTTGTTCCAAACCACAAAAGTAATCGGCAAAGCCTCATCCACGGCGGTCATGATTTCTGGCAGAGAAAACTGCGCGCCTCCGTCACCAACGATGCAAATGACCCGCGCATTCGGTACCGCAACCGCAGCCCCAATGGCGGCAGGAATACCATAGCCAAGCGCGCCATAGCCTGTAGCGGCGTTAAACCAGCCACCGGGCCGGTCGTGATCGTAATAGAGATTGCCTGCATAAATCGGCTGAGCGGAATCGCCCACGATGACCGCATCAGGTGCCGCATCGCGCAGGGCATTCAGCACCGTCACTTGCGCGCGGTAGTCCGGGCCAATTTCAGCCCAAGCGTCCGCACGCGCCGTCGCAGCACGATCCGCCCCCCACCCCGGCATGACGGCGCTGACAGTGGTCAGATCCGCAAGCAGGCCCGCCAGCAGATCGGCAACATCCGCATGGATCGCCAGTTCTGCTCGGTGCCGCCCCAGCTGCGTCGCGCAAAGGTCAACACGGATCAAACCCGGCATCTGCATCATCTCTGCGGTAGCATACATATCATAATCTGTCGGCCCAAGCTCTGTGCCAAGGGCCAGCACCAGGTCCGCCTCCTGCACCAGCTCTCTAACTGCGGCCAGGCTAGGGCTCGCAGGCACCGACAATGGATGATCAAACAGCACACCACGGGCATTTACGGTCTGCACAACCGGGGCGCCCAGCTGTTCGGCCAATTGCCGCAGACCCGCAGCGCTATGCCTGCATCCACCACCGGCCAGGATCACGGGTCGCTTCGCTTCGCGCAGGCGGCGTTTGACCTCCGTTAGATCTGCTGGGGTAACGCTGTCTCTGAGCAATTGGGACGGGACCTGTGCCAACGGCACCGTATCCGCCACGGTCTGCCCCGCAATATCAAGCGGAATCTGCACATGGGTCGGGCCGGGGCGCGCGATGGTGCTGCCATCTATCGGCGCAAAGGCCCGGTCCAGCGCCGCGTCCAATTCCTCAGGTACTGCCACATGTTCCGACACCAACGCCACCTGCTGCATTAGCGCGTGTTGATCGGGCAACTCGTGCAGATGGCCAAGCCCACGCCCCAACGAGCCGCTGCTATTCACACCGGAAATAACCAACACGGGGACCGAATCCGCACGCGCCTGTGCCATTGGCGTCAGCGTGTTTGTCACCCCTGGCCCGGTGATCACAAACGCCACTCCCGGCCGACCGGATACCCGAGCATAGCCATCCGCCATGAACCCAGCCCCCTGTTCGTGACGCGGGGTAATATGACGTAGCTCTGATTGTGCCAAGCCGCGATAGAGCTCGACCGTATGTACACCCGGAATGCCAAAGACATGGCGCACGCCCCGCGCAGCCAGCGCTTTGACCAGTGCCTCGCCGACAGTTTGCGGGACTGGGTTGCGACCATCCGCGCTCATGCGACCTCCGCCGATCTGCGATTGGCATGATCAGCAATGCGTGTCAGCGCACAATCAAAGCCATCATCGTCGATGGTTAGCGCCACCCGGACCCAATTGCGCAGACTCTCGCCAAAAGATGACCCCGGCATCACCGCAACACCCGCGCCATGCAATAGGTCCTGCGCATAAGCGTCGCCATCCATCCCGGTGGCCGAGACGTCAATCATCGCAAACATCCCTGCTTCAGGGCTATGAACCCGCAGTCCGGTGTCATGGTGCAACCGTGCCACCAGTTTGGCGGCCCGTGCGGCAAAACGCCCGCGCATGCCTGCCGCAACCGATGACCCCTCACGCACCGCCTGTTCCGTCATATCCGCAATGAACGGCTGGTTACCAAACAGCATGGTTTCAGACAACGGCAACAGCCCCTCACAAAACGCAGCACTGGCAATGCACCAGCCGCTGCGGAACCCCGGCGCCGCGTGCGATTTGGAAATTGAAGAAACCACAATCACCCGCTCGGCAAAGGCAGCGCGCGCCAGTGGCGACACAAATTCCGCCGCATCAAACACCAGCTGCTCATAGACCTCATCCGAGATGATCCACAGGTCGTGAACCTCCGCCAGCCGGCCGATGGCGTCGAGATCCTCCACTGTCAGGATTGACCCGGTGGGGTTATGCGGCGTGGTCAGCAGGATCGCGCGACTGCGGGGCGTGATTTTCTCTGCGATATCATCTGCCTGCATCCGAAACCCATGCTCGGGCCGCAGCGGCACCGGCACCATGTCGGCGCCACTTGCCCGGATCACGCCTTCATAGGTGGCGTACATCGGATCGCCCACCAACACCTCGTCCCCGTGCTCGGCGACCCCCAACAGCACCGCATACAGCGCAGTCTGTGTGCCCGGAAAGCACAGCACGTTTTCCGGCCCGATGGGGCGTCCGGTGCTCACACTGTAACGCGCCGCAAGCGTCTTGCGTAGGTTCGCTTCGCCGCGCCCGTCGGAATACCCGGTACGCCCGGACAGCATAGCTGTGGTTGCGGTTTGCATCAGCTCGGCGGGCGGCGGCACATCGGGTTCGCCAATCGTCATCTCGATGATATCAGCCCCCGCTGCGATCATGTCGCGTGCCGCCAAATGAACCTCCCACTTGGCACCGCCAAGCCCCGCCAGCCGCTTGGTTACATCGGTCATTCTCATGGCTGTTCCGCCTTTTGCTGCAAGTTCATTCCCAGAATTGCACCCACGGATTCCAATCCAATGGCAGGCAATTCGCCCTCTTCAAATGCCTCTGGCAAAGCGCCGCCCTCCATCCAGAGACCGTCAATCACCGCGTTACAAGCCACCGCCAAATGATGCAGCCGCGCCGGATCAACAGGGCGGCCAACCTCCGCCAGAGCCGCTGCGATCAACTCGGCCAGCTTGTCACGGAAATAGTCATAAGTGCGTTGGTGGATCTGCCGCATCTGCGGGTCCTGCTGCACCTTGTTCAAAAACCCAGCCCATAGCGCCACCGCCGTTGGCTCCACGACCGGCGGGCTCAGCGAAGCCTCAACAAACCCAGCCAAACGGCGATGCGCATCACCCTCCATGCCTGCCACGGGGGCAAAGGTCAGGTCACTGATGAACACCATGTGGTGCTCATACGCGGCGGTCATCAGCTCTTCCTTAGAGGAGAAATAGTGCCGGATCAGCCCTTGGGTCACATCAGCGCGGTCGGCAATGTCACGCACAGTGGCACCGCGTACGCCTTTTTCGGCCACGAGCGCCAGCGTTGCAGTGATCAACGCCTCTCTGCGCTCCTCTGCCGTTGCGCGCTTAAATTTTCTGCGTTCACCTGACACGGGGTCTCCAATGGGCTGGGCAGTTACGGAGTTAGTAATTATACACTTGCATAATTACTCCAAGTCAGCCTTACTACAAGCCGAAATATGAGGACAACAGAAAATGCCCGATCCGGCTGCCGCAGACCCTGCCCTGCATCAGACAGGCCCCGCGCCCGTGCATATGGCACCCGATGCCGCCAACCGACATGTCACCCACGAAGAGGCGATCCGCGTAACTGATCTGCACAAATCCTTTGGCCCTCTTGAGGTGCTGAAGGGTGTATCCCTCACCGCGAAACAGGGCGATGTGGTGGCCATCATTGGCGGCAGCGGCTCCGGCAAATCCACCATGCTGCGCTGCATCAACTTCCTGGAGACACCCAACTCAGGCGAAATCGTCATCGCAGGTGAACCCGTGGCGATGCGCCCGGATGGCAGTCCCGCCGACCGTCGCCAGATCGAACGCATCCGCACCCGTCTCGCGATGGTGTTTCAACAGTTCAACCTCTGGACCCACCGCACCTTGTTAGAAAATGTCATCGAGGTGCCGGTTCATGTGCTGAAGGTGCCCCGTTCCGAAGCGATCCACCGTGCGCATGAGCTGCTGGCCCGCGTGGGCCTCGGCGACAAGGCCGATGCCTTTCCGGCCTTCCTCTCCGGCGGTCAGCAACAGAGGGCTGCAATTGCTCGGGCGCTGGCCGTGGATCCCAGTGTGATGCTGTTTGATGAACCAACCTCAGCGCTTGATCCCGAATTGGTGGGGGAGGTCCTAACCGTTATCCGTGATCTTGCGGCCGAGGGGCGCACTATGTTGCTGGTCACCCATGAGATGAAGTTTGCCCGCGAGGTCGCCAACCATGTTGTCTATCTTTTTGAGGGACGGATCGAAGAACAAGGTCCGCCGTCTGAGGTCTTTGGCAGTCCAAAATCAGAGCGTCTGAAACAATTCCTCAGCTCGGTCGCGTGACCTACAGAACGACAATCAAAAAATACTAAAGCATAATAGGGAGACATCTATGACTATGAAATCAAATCTGAAAAAAGCGTTTCTGGCGTCGGCTGTTCTTGCAGCTACCGGTGCAATTGCCCAAGCAGAGCCGGTCAAGATCGGTGTGGCCGCAGAACCCTACCCGCCCTTCGCCTCGCTGGATTCCTCCGGTCAGTGGGTTGGCTGGGAGATCGACGTGATCAATGCCGTCTGCGCCGCGGCTGAGTTGGATTGCGTTGTCACACCTGTGGCTTGGGACGGCATTATCCCCTCGTTGACCGGCCAGCAGATCGACGCCATCATGGCCTCCATGTCGATCACCGAAGAACGGTTGAAAACCATTGATTTCTCGGATCCCTACTACAACACCCCGGCGGTGATTGTGGCAGATAAGTCGATGAACATTGAACCGACACCGGAGTCTCTTGCAGGCAAAGTTGTCGGCATTCAGGCCTCCACCATCCACCAAGCCTATGCGCAGGAACACTTCAAAGATTCCGAGCTTCGCGTCTATCAGACTCAGGATGAGGCCAATCAGGATCTCTTTGCTGGTCGCATCGACGCCACCCAGGCCGACAGCATCGCCATGGCTGACTTTGTCGGCTCCGATGCGGGCGGTTGCTGCGAGATCAAAGGGGCTGTCGCCAATGACGAGGCGATCCTCGGCAAAGGTGTCGGCGCTGGTGTGCGCAAGGGCGACAGCGATGTTCTGGCAGCGCTCAACAAGGGGATCGCGGCAATCCTGGCCGACGGCACCCATGCCGAGATCACCTCGAAGTATTTCACGACCAGCATCTACTCCGAGTAAGGACATATCGTGACCGGACTCCTCGACCTGTTTGGTCTGGCCGAGAGCGCGCAGCTGTTGTCGCTCTCGCCGCCGGGATGGGGGGGCAACCTGTTGCGGGGCCTCGCCAATTCGCTCCAGATTGCCCTTGGGGCCTTTGGCATGGGGCTGATCATCGGGCTTTTCGGGGCCTACGGAAAACTCTATGGCGGGCCGATTCTTCGCGATCTGCTCGCCATTTACACGACTGTGATACGCGCCGTTCCCGAACTGGTGCTGATCCTGATCCTCTATTATGTCGGCACCGATCTCATCAACAAGGTTTCCGCCAGCCTTGGGTATGGCCGGGTTGAAATCAGCGGCGTGGTCGCGGGCATCTGGGTTTTGGGCATCGTTCAGGGCGCCTATGCCACCGAAGTGCTGCGCGGTGCCATCAAGGCGGTGCCCCCCGGTCAAATTGAGGCGGCGCGCTCATACGGGATGCCGCCGTTCATGACCATGCGCCGGGTGACCATCCCCGCAATGATGAGTTTTGCGACGCCGGGTCTGGCCAATCTGTGGCTGATCGCCACCAAGGACACGGCGCTGTTGGCCATTGTCGGCTTTGCTGAGCTGACATTGGAAACCCGGCAGGCCGCGAGCAGTACGCGCGCCTATTTCACGTTCTTCCTCGCCGCCGGAGCGCTCTATCTGATCGTGACCCTGTTTTCCGGCGTAATCTTTGGTTGGGTCGAACGTTGGGCACGTCGCGGCCAGCCCTCACTGCGGGAGGGAAGACAATGAACCTTCTGAAACCTCTCATGCAGCCGCATCGCATAGTATTGCTGGCGCTGTTCTTGGGCCTGATTGCCTGGTGTGCGCTCACGATGCGCTGGGATTGGATACCAACCTATGCACCCCTCGCGCTCGAGGGGTTATGGACAACCATTTGGATCCTTATCGTTACAACCATCCTCGGGTTCGCCTTGGCGGTACCTCTGGGCCTCGCTCAGGCTGTCGGCCCTTGGTATCTCTCTGTGCCCGCACGGGTGTTCTGTACGGTCATCCGCGGCACACCGTTGTTGTTACAGATCTGGCTGCTTTACTACGGGCTAGGCTCGCTGTTTCCACAGTTCCCCTGGATCCGCTCTAGCGAGCTATGGCCCTATTTGCGCCAGGCCTGGCCTTACGCGGTGCTGGCGCTCACACTCTCCTACGCAGGCTATGAGGGCGAAGTAATGCGTGGAGCTTTCTCAGGTGTGGCCAAGGGTCAGCTGGAGGCTGCAAAAGCTTACGGGATGCCCCGGGCCACAATGTTCCGCCGTATCTGGCTGCCACAGGCCGTGCGCAACGTGCTGCCGACACTTGGCGGCGAAACCATCCTACAGCTGAAGGCAACACCACTTGTTGCTACGATTACGGTATTGGACATCTATGCGGTCTCTTCGCGGGTGCGTTCTGATACTTTCATCGTCTATGAACCGCTTCTGCTGCTCGCGCTCGTTTACATGGTGATTGCTGGTTTGATCACGCTGGCCTTTCGCAGGTTTGAAAATCAGGTTCCCAACCGCCGCTAAGCGTGGTGCACACCTCGGGTCCGACCATAGCCCCCAAGCATTGCTCTGGGGGCTTCTTCATGCGCGCAGTCCCGTCAAGCTATCGCA